>CAZYLE010000107.1:0-6058 GCA_964648675.1 uncultured Dehalococcoidales bacterium | reverse complement strand
ATGCTATCGATAAGCTCATCAGACTCCTATAAAAACGACGCGATTTGGTAAAGAACAATACTTGACTCCACAATTGCCGTCTGCAGCACCACCTAACTTCAAAGAGCTTGTATTAGTTAGATAAGTTTTCCTTCCCTATGTAGTTTTATCATATAGCAGTGTTTCGTCACCCGGTTGAACATACATGATAACTGTCAGACAAACAAGATGACCTGAGGTTCTCAATGAAAGAGGAGATTCGAACATGATACGGATTCCCTAGACTTCGGTCGATTCATGGGGTAGGATTGGTGCTCGATGGAACGCAACTGCGTATTGGACGGTGCACTTCAAAATGGGCAGTTAGCTACATAAAGGTCGTGAGAAAGGTGGACAAAAAATGGAATGGAAAACCAGGATAACCGAGCTCTTGGGTTGTAAGTATCCCATTTTGCAGGGCGCTATGGCACAGCTTGGCAACTGGCAGTTTGCCGCCTGTGTTGCCCAGGCTGGGGCTTATGGCACCATTACGTCCTCGGTCTCTGGTACTCCGGAGAAACTCCGAGAGCATATAAGAGAGTGCCGCAAGGCTACCGCCGGCTCGCCCGGATCCTTTGGGGTCAACCTGAGCATCGGCATGACCCCCAGCATCGAGGAAATGCTCCAGGTGTGTATTGAAGAGAGGGTCCCCGTAGAGACCTCCGTCTTCAAGCCTGATGCCCTTGTCCCTGGCATCAAAGCCGGTGGGTTAAAGTGGATACACAAGGCGGCCAGGGTAAAGGATGCCCTTCACGCACAGGAATTAGGGCCAGATGCCATCATTCTGGTGGGACTGGAGGGAGCGGGCATCAAAAACCCGGAGCAACTCCCGACCATGACCACCATAATCTGGGGCAGGACGCTGATAGAGGTCCCGCTGATTGCCGCCGGCGGCATCGGCGATGCTCATGGTTTACTGGCTGCCCTCGGCATGGGCGCTGACGGTATAATGATGGGCACTGCATTCCTGGCAACCAAGGAGTCTCCAGTAAAGGATTCTATGAAGCAGGCAATAATCGGGTTGAAGCCGGACGACACAGAACTCCGCCAGCGGGTAATGGTGCCAGGCCCGCCGAGGCGTCCCACCGATGCTCCTTCGGAGCCCAGGGAGCCAGACTACAGTCGGGCGGTATCGTTCGCCACTGGTGTCATCGATCACATACCGACGGTACAGGAACTGGTCGATAGCATAATCCGAGGCGCCGAGCAGATCCTTGATAGCTGGCAGTTTCTTAAAACCAGGTAGTTGTGTTCTAACAGGCGAATGTCACAAAACTAACGGGGTTCAGCGTTAATATAGGATGCCTGGGAAGTTCTGATCGAGAAGCCGTAGAAGAGCTAATGAATCTGAAACAAATTTTCTGACGTCCTCCACATTGCCGCTGTCTACTGTAAACAGCGCAGGTATGGGACATCTAATAATCTGGCAATATCGACCCGTTCTACAGGCAGTTGTGCTCTTCGGCAAGGAATATGAAGGCGGAAACGTCCCTTTTGTCACTATATTTTGAAGCATTATGTCGCTATTGGAATCGGTTCGACGCGGCAAAATAGTTTATGATACGCTAGAGTTATGCTATAGCGATAGGGGATTTTATGGCTCGAGGAGGGGGTTATGCCGTTTTGTGACAATGATGGGATCAAGATTCATTACGAGGTTGATGGGAGCGGCCCGGAGGTAGTAATGATTCACGGCTTTGCGGCCGATTTAGAGATCAACTGGAGGCTACCTGGAGTGGCGGATGCCCTGAAGGCAGAGAACCGGCTGGTCATGATGGACTGCCGGGGACATGGCAAAAGCGACAAACCCACAGACCCAGCGATGTATGGGGCGAGGATGCTTGGTGACATCACCGCTCTAATGGACCATCTAAGCATTGAAAGAGCGAACTTTCTCGGCTATTCCATGGGGTCGCATCTTTGCCTGAACCTACTGTTGACCCAGCCGGAGCGATTCAAGTCGGCGATTCTTGGCGGGTTTGTGCTGCCGGACCGTGCCCAGGCAGACTTCAGCACTGAGCAGCGCGACACTGTGGTGAAGGCGCTTCTTGCCGATAGTCTGGAGGAAGTCGCTAACCCGGTGGCACGGGAGTTCCGCAGATTTGCCGAATCAACGGGCGGCGACCTCAAGGCGCTTGCCGCTGTCATGACTGCCTGGACGGAAAACGATGGCGCCCAGATATCGGATACAAAGACACTGATGGATAGGATACGAGCTATCTCCATACCCCTGATGACCATTCTTGGGAATGACGACTTCCTGTCTGGCGACAAATCGAGGCTGGCAATGCTGGTCCCCAATGGCTGCCATTTCCTCATTCAGGGCAAGGACCATCTCACGGTGGTCCCTGATCCGAAATTCCGTATGGCGGTGAGGGCCTTCCTTAATTATGTGAACGCAAGATAGGGATGGATTTCCACCTTAGTCCCGTCATTCCACCCATCCTATGGCTAATGGTGGCGGCTGCAGCATCATATTTTTCCTCCACAACTGTGCTTGGCTTATGTTACTTGACAAAGTCTAATGCAAGATTAATTGAGGCAGGCATTTTAAAACTGATGCTCCTCGGGCCACCGAAACGACGATTAAATACAATGTTGACAAAAGGGTCATTGAAATGTAATAATAAGTGAGAATGAGACTCAATCTCAATATCTATAATGGGATGGCAGGTAGGCCACTTACCGCTCAAAGGCGTCTCATCCTGGAATTGCTGCGGGACGCCGAGGGACACATTGACGCTAAGGAACTGTATCGCCGTGCCAGCAGTAGAGACGAGTCGATCAGCCCGGCTACCGTGTACCGAAGCCTGAAACTGTTTAAGCAATTGGGACTGGTAGAAGAGAGACATTTGGGGAAGGTCCGTTGCCACTATGAGATAAAGCAATCGCCGGAGCATCAGCACCTGGTCTGCCAGGGATGCGGCAAGATATTGGACTTTGAAAGCCCTCTTGTTCACAAGCTCATTGAGGCGATTCGTCAAGAACACGGCTTCGATGTCACGAAAGTGGAGTTATACCTTGAGGGTTACTGCGCTGATTGTGAGCGAGAGAGGGAAACGGAGTAATATTTCTGACTGCTGAGCGATGGAAATAGCATGGATATGACTGGATGCACTGTTTTGCCACTGAGTCGTTTCATCCTGTTCCTGGGAGGGGAGGTACGCCAAGGTATGGGCGAAGACGGCTCCAGGTTGACCTGTCCTAAGTGTCAGGCGGGCAATCCGAAAAAACTGCTTTCAATATTCTTCAACTCGAGTTCAAGCACATTTGAGCCTTCGGATATATTCTATCCTACTTGCAGTACGGGCACCTGTGGATTGCCGTCAATGTAGCAAAAAAACAATAATTATTTATTGGAGGTGAAATATGCCCAGAGGAGATGGAACTGGTCCTCCTGGGGGTGGTGGTCCAGGGAGTGGAAGAGGTATAGGAAGAGGAGGAAGGGGTGCCGGCAGGATGGGTGGTAGCCGACCTGGTGCCGGTCCCGGTGGGGATTGTATCTGCCCTAATTGCGGAGCCAGATTGTCACATCAGGTAGGAACACCCTGCTATGATTTGAGCTGTCCTAAGTGTGGGGCAAAAATGGTGAGAGGGTAGTTATATCTATTGCCCGCCTACTGAGAGATAAGAGCAAATATGACATGAGCTAAAGAGCTGTCAGTGCGATCGGTGCTGACACTTAGATAAATAGTATGTTCAGCAAAAATAAAATGATGTTAGGAGGTTGGTAAATGGCGTATAAGATTACAGGCGATTGCATAATGTGCGGTGCCTGTGAAGATGAATGCAAGAATGAGGCGATATCTGAGGGAGAAGACGCTTATGTAATTGACCCAGACAGATGCACTGAATGTGTAGGCAACTTTGAGTCGCCGATGTGTGCCGATGTATGCTCGGTAGAGGCTTGCGTGCCTGCCCCGGACCATGAGGAAAGTAAAGAGCAACTGCTCGAGAAATGGCACAAATTGCATCCAGGTGAGACCCCAGCGCATACGCCTTAGAATTTTGAAATGAGCATAAACAGGATAAAAGATATTGAGGATAAGATAGTCGATTTGAAAGCTCGATGGCCAGCTCACTCGGTGCCACTGCCAATGTGGCGAGAACTGGAGGAGTTGGAAGATGCTTTGGAGAAGGCAAAAGAGGCACAGAAAAAAAGCTAATGCCAGGCAAGATGGCTTTGATCGACTTCGCAAAATGTCATCCTGAGCAATGCGATAGTGGTGTCTGTGTCTCTGTGGCTGCTTGCTCCCATAAGCTGCTAAAGCAGGAAGCTTTATACGAGATACCGATGACTGACCCAGCTATATGCCAGGGCTGCGGAGATTGCGTACGGGCATGCCCCCTGAAAGCAATCAAGATAGTGAGGATGTAAAGCAGCAAATATGAGGAAGGATGAAAATATCGGTCTGTGGGAAAGGGGGTGCAAAGGCTAAAGCATAGAATTGAAGTGAAGAGGAGGTGTAATGACTGAGAATATCTCAGAGGAAGACGTTCATCATGCTATAGGGCAGGTCATGCATCCAGCAATCAGTCACACCCTGGTTGAGCTTGGCATGGTCAAAGACACTGCTCTGAAGGGTAATGAGGTCATACTTACCCTTGTGCTACCCTTCCTTGGTATTCCCGATGTAATCAAGGACTATCTTGTGGACAGCCTGCGCGAGGCGATAGCGAAGCTGGGCGTAAATGTTGAAATCAAGATAGCAGAGATGAATAAGGAAGAAAAAGAGGCTTTTTTAGCTATGGAAGAGGAAGGCTGGAAAGGTTCGTAGCTTCAGAGATTATAAAAATAAAATAAGATTGGGAAGACGATGGCTAATTACGATGTAATCATTATTGGAGGTGGCCCTGCCGGACTCACCGCTGGACTCTATAGCTCAAGGGCAGGGCTTAAAAGCTTGCTGTTGGAACAGGGGGTGTTCGGAGGGCAGATGGTGAATGCTGCGCTGGTAGAGAATTATCCTGGTTTTCCTGATGGCATAGCCGGTTCCGAACTGGGTACACTGATGCATAGACAGGCGGTCAGATATGGATTAGAGGTAGTAATTGCTGAGGTTATAGGCATAACTGGAGGACAATTCCATACTGTATCCACTACTGAAGGTAGCTTTGAAGGTGCAGCCGTAATTATCGCCGCTGGTTCAGAGTACCGCAAACTGGGAGTTGCTGGTGAGGAAAGACTATTAGGTCGTGGCATTTCCTATTGTGCTACTTGCGATGGCTTTTTCTTCCGCGACATGGACGTAGCTGTGGTAGGAGGAGGCGATACAGCCATTACTGATGCCCTGGAGCTAACTCAGAATGCTAAGAAGGTTTATGTAATACATCGACGGGACCAGCTTCGGGCAGGGCAAGTCCTCCAACAGCGAGCCTTCGCCAATCCGAAGTTAGACTTCGTCTGGAGCACAGTTGTGGAAGATGTCTTGGGGGAAAAAGTCCTAGAGGGACTAAAGCTACACAATGTAAAAACAGAGCGACAATCTATCCTGAAAGTGAATGGCCTTTTCATCGCTGTAGGGCTAAGGCCCAATAGCCAGAATTTTTCAAGCATTTTGGAAGTTGACGATGCCGGCTTTATCGTGACTGACGAAACGATGGCTACCTCGGCTGTTGGTGTTTTCGCTGCAGGTGACATCCGCAGGAACTCGCCCCGGCAGATCACTGCTGCGGTTGGCGATGGTGCCACTGCTGCTATGTCTGCCTTTAAGTATGTTAGTGAGGCAATGAAGTGAAGGTAGAATCGCGGATCATTGAGGTATTAGAAAGGATAGGTATTAGGAGAGGTCAGATTGTATTGGATTTTGGCTGTGGCTATGGAACCTATACCATCCCGGCTGCCAAAATAGTGGCTGATCGGGGTAAAGTATATGCCTTGGATAAGTTGATGCAAAAAGCTGAACTAGCGGGTTTGAGGAATATAGAAAGGATGGAGACATCGGGAGAGTTGGAAATATTGTTAACTGATGGGTCTGTAGATGTGGTTCTCCTCTTCGATGTCTTTCATTTGCACTATTTCGCACTGGCAGATGACAGA
>CAZYLE010000106.1:0-6068 GCA_964648675.1 uncultured Dehalococcoidales bacterium | reverse complement strand
CCGGGTCCGGCAGCCGAGGCTACTTCTTCTACAGGGGTAGCACCGGTTCTCTCCCTGGAGGAGATGAGGGAAATGGCGAAAACGCTGCGCCGCCATATCGTCCGTATGACGGCAAAGGCGGGCAGCGGTCATCCAGGTGGCTCCCTTTCATCGGTGGAGATTGCTACTGCCCTATTCTTCAACCATTTGCGTCATGACCCTCGAAACCCTCGCTGGGTCGACCGTGACCGCTTCGTGTTGAGCAAGGGACATGCGGCGCCATTGCTCTACGCCGCCCTTGCTGAGTCGGGCTACTTCCCTGCTGAGGAGCTAATGACTTTGAGGCAACTGGACAGCAGGTTGCAGGGCCATGCTGACATGACCGCTACTCCTGGGGTGGAGCTGTCTACCGGGTCTCTGGGACAGGGCTTATCCTTTGGCATTGGCATCGCCCTTGCTGCTCGGCTCGACCGCCGAGATTACCGTACATATGTGCTTCTGGGGGATGGCGAATGTGAGGAGGGGCAGGTGTGGGAGGCAGCAATGGCCGCTGCACACTTCAAAGTGGACAACATCGTTGCCATCATCGACCGCAACCAGCAACAGATCGATGGCTGGACCTACCAGATAATGGATACTGAACCTCTGGGCGAGAAAATGTGCGCCTTCGGCTGGCATGTTATTGAGGTAGATGGGCACGACCTGGCTCAAATTCTGACTGCACTTGAAGAGGCGAAAACGATAAAGGGAAAGCCAACAGTAATTGTCGCTCATACCACCAAGGGCAAGGGGGTCAGCTTTATGGAGAATAACCTGGAATTTCACGGCCGGGCTCCCACTGCTGATGAAGCGGAGCAGGCGCTGAGGGAGCTTGAGTGATGGCTGTGGAGATGTCGACCAGAGAGGCTTACGGAAAAACCCTCCTCGAGCTGGGCAAAGAGAGTGAAAACGTTGTGGTGCTTGATGCCGACCTCTCTCGCTCCACTAATACCCGGCTGTTCGCCCGGGAGTTTCCCCAGAGATTCTTCGATTGTGGTATCGCCGAACAGAACATGATAGGGATTGCCGCCGGCCTTGCTGCCTCAGGCAAGACCGTTTTTGCCAGCACATTCGCTGTTTTTGCTGCCGGCCGGTGCTACGACCAGATTCGCATGTCTGTTGCCCAGCCCCGTCAAAATGTGAAGGTCGTCGCCAGCCATGGCGGCATTACTGTTGGTGAGGATGGCTGCTCTCACCAGGCTATTGAGGACCTGGCGCTATATTGCTCCTTCCCCAACTTCAGCGTCATCGTCCCCGCCGATGCCATCGAGACCGCCCAAGCGGTCAGGACGGCAGCGACCACCTATGGCCCCTTCTATATTAGGCTCTCTCGTCCCAAAACACCCGTCGTCTTTGACGAGAACTATCGCTTTGCGCTGGGCAAGGCGGTGACGGTGAGAGGGGGATGGAACGCCACCGTCATCGCTTGTGGTTTGATGGTTCACCGCGCACTTCTGGCTGCCGATGCTCTGGCGAGGCAGGGAATTGAACTGCGTGTAATCAACATGTCAACCCTCAAGCCCATAGATGAGGAGGCCGTCATCAGGGCAGCAAATGAGACCAAGGCCATACTATGCGTGGAGGAGCACCTCCAGCACGGCGGGTTGGGGAGCAGGGTGGCTCAGGTGGTCGCCAGTCACCAGCCAGTGCCCATGTCCTTCATGGCCATAAAGGACTACTATTCTTCCTCGGGGAAGGCGAGTGAGCTTCTGGAACAGCACGGGCTCACCGCGGAAGGCATTGAGAAAGGGGTGCGGGCGCTGGTTGCAAGAAAAGCTAAGGTCGGACCTGACCGCTCCCCATGATGACCCACTTATAGGTAGTGAGCTCCTTCAGCCCCATGGGCCCGCGGGCATGAAACTTGTTGGTGCTTATTCCAACCTCAGCCCCCAGTCCAAATTGGCCACCATCGGTGAAGCGGGTGCTGGCATTTACATAGACGCAGGAGGCATCGACTTCTTCCAGAAAGCGCATCGCCGCCGTATAGTTCTCAGTAATAATGGCCTCGGAGTGCCCTGAGCTATAGCGCTCGATGTGCTCCAGCGCCTCATCGATGGAATCCACCACTTTTACCGCGGCAACCAGGGAAAGGAACTCTTTGCCCCAGTCGGCGTCAGTTGCTGCAACAGGGTGAAACGACGATAGGATCTGCGACGCCCGCTCATCGCAGTGCATCTCAACACCGGCCCTGGCCCATTCCCTGGCGATCATCGGCAGGTAGCGCTCGGCGACCGCACTGTGAACCAGCAGACAGTCCAGGGCATTGCAGACGGTGGGACGCTGCACCTTGGCGTTATAGGCGATTGGAACTGCCTTTTCCAGGTCGGCGGTGGCATCTATGTATGTATGGCAGATGCCAACCCCGCTGGCGAGCACCGGCATAGTAGCATTCTCGGTGACAAAACCCACCAGCCCCTCGCCGCCTCGAGGGATGATAAGGTCGATGACGTCCTTCATCTTGAGCATGTGGCCCACAAGCTCGCGCCCGGTTGACTCGATAAATTGCACCGCGTCCGGGGGAACCCCCGCCTCCTCTATGGCATCCTTTATAATCCGCGCCAGGGCGCTATTGGAGTGTATCGACTCCTTCCCTCCTCTGAGGATAACGGCATTCCCCGATTTGAGGCATAGCGACGATATATCGACGGTGACGTTGGGGCGGCTCTCATAGATGGCGCCGATAACCCCCATGGGCACCCTCCTCTTCTCGATGCGCATCCCGTTGGGCAGGGTTCTGGTATCGAAGGCCTCACCGATGGGGTCGGGGAGGGAGGCAACGGTGCGTAAGTCCTGAGCGATGCCTTGAAGGCGGCTTGAGTCAAGCATCAGCCTATCAAGCATAGCTTCGTCCATCCCCGATGCCTTCGCCGCGTCGTAGTCGGCGCGATTAGCATTGATGATCTCCTGTTCCCTGGAGATGAGGCTTTCGGCTATTTTAAGTAGAGCGTTGTTCTTCACCTCCGTAGGCAGGTGAGCGACTTTGCGCGAAGCCGCCTTGGCCGCCTTCCCCTTGCTTTCAAGCTCCTCAATGTCCGCCTGCATCTCACTTACTCCCTTCCAAAACTATTTGCTCTCCCTCTTTTCTCGACAGTTTTTGCGCCTTTGCATATGGCGAGGTCGGTTGTGGCATGTCGATAGCCATCCCTTGCAGTAATTCTTCGATAGTGAGAATTTGAATTTTCAGGTAGTCCTTATTCCAAAGTGGCGAATAATAACTCCCGGCACTCACCGCTTCGGTGCGCATCTCTCTGGTGGGTGGCTCAAGCGTTATGAAGATCCCCATAGAATGTCGGCTGGCGATATCCTTTAGCTCCCTGATGTCCCTGACATGCACATGTCCGCTCTTTACAGAGACGATAGCCCGCCTCATTCCTTGCTTGCCTGTAGCCTCGTCTCTGTCAATAAAATCGATAACACCGTCTATGCCCTTATCAGCGCCTTTCCTGCGCTCCTCGGGAAAAGGCTTGGCTTTAATACAGCTGAGCGCCCACCACTGGAACTGATACCTATCCTGTCTGGCTAATGCTTTAGCACCAGATACATCCTCTGGCTCACCTATGACCTCAACCTGGATGCCAGTGAAGCTCTCCTCAAGCCGGCTCTTCATAACAGCGATTGCTAGGTGTGTTATGTCGATGCCTATCCACTTTCGGTTCAGCTTTTGCGCCGCCACCAGCGCTGTTCCACAGCCGCAGAAGGGGTCAAGGACAACATCGCCCTCATTTGAGGTTACCTTTATGATACGCTCTAGAAGGGCAAGGGGTTTTTGAGTTTGATAGCCAAGCCGTTCTCTCGATGTTGGCCCCATGGGAGGAATGTCTACCCACATGGATTGTGCGGCTACTCCTGGCCTCTCATCAAGGTAGTATATGATATACGGCTGACCAGTTTTACTGTAATATAAGAGTCCCTCTCTATCCATCTCTTCCATTTTTTCACGCGTATATGCCCAATATCGTCCACGTGGTGGCCTTACTCCCTTCCACTCATACGAAGTATCGCCGCCTGGCTTCTTCGCTGTCGGCGTCACTAGTCTGTAACTTCTGCCATTAGCATCGATCTTATAATACTGCTGTCTAACCTGTTCAGGAGAAAAGGGCAAAAATTGTGTATTCCAAACGTAATAGTCTCCCTTAGAGTAGAACAAAAGGGTATCATGAACTCGTCCGAAATGTTTAGCGCCTTGCTTCCAATCCCCGTGAGAGGTGGTTCTCCGCCAAACAATTTCATTACGAAAATTCTGCACTCCAAATACTTGGTCAAGTACCATCTTGAGGTAGTGGCTGGCGGTGGGGTCACAGTGGAGATAGAGGGAGCCGGTGTCTTTCAAGACGCGGCGAAGCTCAACGAGGCGGATGGTCATCATAACCAAATATGCAGTAACATCATTACGCCCCAGCCCGCTAATAATGGCGTCTATTAGCTTCGCCACCTTGGGCGGGGCGCTGAGAATAATATCCTGATAGGTATTCTCCGCTGACTTATCCCAGTGCCATGTATCGCTGAAAGCCTTTATCTGGGCGGCAGATTGCTCGCCCGTAGCCTCCTTGAAAATAATGTTGTAGTCCTTATTGCTGCTGAATGGAGGGTCAAGGTATATCAGGTCGATAGAATTATCAGGAATGTATTTGCGCAGTATCTCCAGATTGTCGCCATAATAGAGAACATTTGTCTTCAACTCATCCATCTTGTCCTCCAAAACGCAGATAAAATCTCATGGTCATCCACCTACCGATAAATCGTGCAAACATGCCTTGCTCAATACCGTTCGTGGTGAGCTTGTCGAACCATGAACGGTCTTTCTATTAACTCAGGACAGGCCCTTCGACAGGCTCAGGGCGAACGAAATCGGGGCGCCGTGCAAGGCCCTATGCTCACAGAACCACCAGGTTGTTGCGGTGCACCGCCTCGTCCCCATACCCGTAGCCGAGGAGGCTCTCTATCCTGTCGGAGCGAGCTCCCTTAATCTTGGCAAGCTCCGTAGACGAATAATTCGATATGCCGCAGGCGATTCTTTCGCCTCTGGCATCGATTATGTTCACTGCATCGCCACGCTCAAAGGCGCCCTCGACCCCCTTGATGCCGGCGGGTAGCAGGCTCTTGTTCTGCTGGGTAAGCGCCGCTGCCGCCCCATCATCAACCATCAGCCTCCCCTTCGCCGCCAGCCCGGCCAGCAGGAAGCGCTTTTTGCTCTCCATCTTGCTCGTCACTGGTGAGAAGAGGGTGCCGATGGCTTCGCCCTCCACCAGCCTCAACAGGACATTGTGCTCTCTGCCTTCAGCGATGATGACGGTGGCACCAGAGGCGGTAGCCAGCCTTGCTGCCTGAATTTTGGTCACCATGCCCCCAATCCCTCGACCCTTGGTGCCGCCAGCAAGGCTCTCGACCTTCTCATCTATCCTATCCACCCGGGGTACAAGCGTGGCGCTCTTGTCCTTGTTCGGGTCAGCGGTATATAGCCCGGCGACATCTCCCAGCAGTACCAGCAGGTCGGCATCCACCAGGTTGGCAACCATACCAGATAGATTATCATTGTCGCCGAAGTGTGCCCCTTCAAGCTCGTCCACCCATACCACATCGTTTTCATTGACGATGGGCACCACCCTGAGTTCAAGGAGTGCCAGAAGGGTATTGCGAGCGTTGAGGTAGCCCAGGCGGTCGGTGAGGTCGTGTTTGGTCAACAGGGTTTGCGCTACGGTGATGCCATGCCAGCCGAGGAGCTGCTCGTAGGCCTGCACCAGAGCGTTCTGCCCTACTGCCGCCATCACCTGGCGGGAGGCTACATCCTTTGCCTCCTTTGTCAGGCCTAGCTTTTGCCTCCCGGCGGCGACGGCCCCTGAAGTAACGATAATCACCTCCAGTCCCTGCTGGTGAAGCCTCGCTACCTGCCCGACAAGGGTAGCCATCATCTCGAGGTCGAGGCGGTCTGTCCCTGCGGTTAGCAGGTTTGTGCCAAACTTGGCTATAATGCGGCGATAGCTCATTTTCCACCTTTTCCGCCGCCATTATAGCAATAAGGTATAGCTGCAACAAGCAGATGTAGTTTATCC
>CAZYLE010000105.1:4937-6145 GCA_964648675.1 uncultured Dehalococcoidales bacterium | reverse complement strand
GCGGTAGATAAGCCTAACCAGCTCAATGCTGAATACCGAAGCCTGGATATCAGCCGGCAAACATTCAAGTACCAAATTGACCTTAAGGTACTGCCGCCAACCAATGTTTTGACAGAGGCCGTTAGCCCAGAGCTAAATGTCAAGGCAATAAAGCCATACTTCTAGGTGTGAGCAGTATATTAGACCGAGGTAAATAAAGGAGGTGGCTAATAATGGCAGAGTTTACCATCAAGAAAGTTGCCGAATACCTGGACAAGCTTGGATTGCGTTACCAACTGGATAGAGAAAACGAGCAAATTTTAACTGGTTACAGCGGGGATAATGGTAATTACCTTTTTGTCGTCCGTCTTCAAAAAAGTAATAATACCTTATTTATCTTGACGCCTTCATTAGCTAAGGCTCACGAGGGGGAGAAACTTTCCAAGCCCCAGCTGAGCGACTTGCTGGAGGCGCTACTGAATATGAACTACACTTTAGCTTTGGGGTGTTTTGAGCGCGACAGCAGTGATGGGGAAATCAGGTTCAGGGTTAGTGCTCCTACCGAAAACGATGGACCGACTAGAGAGCAATTCACCCATCTTCTTATGGCCGCCTTTGTCACGGTAGACCGATTCTACCCTGAGATACAACGAGCCATCTACGGGGGGGAGAAAGTACCAAAGGGACTTAAAGTCCAACTACCATAAGACCAACCCTCACCGGTGTAGGGACGTTTCTCCAACTGCCGCACATTGTTACATTGCCTGACTTTAAGGTTTGCAGTCGGCTGATAGTAAGTTATTTTGAATTAGGTGTAGCCTTGTGTTCGGTAGAGGTTGCTTCGGGTGCAGCTTTTTGAGTCTGAAAGGTAAACTTGCCTTCCTCGGCCTTAACCACTATTTTGTCCCCAGGTTTAACATTAGCATGCAGAAGCTCCTTGCTGAGTGGCGTTGTCACCATTCGTCTTAGTACATTCTCAAGCTGTCGGGCGCCGAACTCTGGACTCAAGCCCTCTTTAGCCAGCAAATGAATAGCACTGTCATCAAACTCCAGGCTTACACCTTGGTCAGCCATACGCTCCGCCAACTCTCCAACCACAATTCGGGCAATCTTGACAGTATGTTCTCGTGTCAATGGCCTGAACACCACAAACGGATAGAGTTTTCCGTTGTAAGTGGTTTCCTCACAGCGGCCGAGAAACGGGAGGCCGAACTTTTGGGTAACCTTTT
>CAZYLE010000105.1:3991-4927 GCA_964648675.1 uncultured Dehalococcoidales bacterium | reverse complement strand
TGTCAACGTTACCACTACTTCGCCGCGATCAGCGCTAGCTAGCGTAGGACCAATTTGAACTCTTTCCCTATAAAGCTCAGAACCAACGTTGGACGTCATTATGAAGATAGCGTTCCTGCCATCAGCTACCCGGAAATGATTATCTGTCAGCCTGCCCTCATCAAATAGAGCGAAAAGCACCTCATAGATGTTAGGGTGAGCCTTCTCTATCTCATCGAGCAGAACTACAGAGTAGGGATGGTCCAGAAGCCTATTGGTCAGGTCTCCGCCTTTTTCATATCCTACATAACCTGGTGGCGGGCCTTTGAGCCGGCTTACTTCATACTCTTGTTGATATTCTCCCATATCAAGCCTAATCAAGGCATCCTCACTGTGAAACAGGAACTTGGCCAGAGACTTGGCGAGCTGCGTCTTGCCAACACCACTGGGACCGACGAAGAGGAAAACCCCTATAGGGCGTTTGGCATCTTTCAAGCCGGTTCTCGCTCTTATTATTGCTTCAGATACAACATCTACTGCCTCATCCTGACCAATAACTCGCCGTTTGAGAGTCTCAGCCATGGTGGCCAAGCGCTCTCGCTCAGCTTCAGATATTTCCTTGGTGACATCCATGCTTATCCTTTTGGATACTTGTTCAGCCACTGCATACTCAGTCACCTCACCGGCGTTACCGGGACCGGTGGCTACCCCAGGGGTTAGGGAATATTTACTTTTACCCAGGTGGGTCTTAATGCAGGCATCCTCAAGCACACTCTTAGCTTTATCGGGCAACTGCTGCCTGGGCATATACCGTACGGTCAGGTCAATAGCTGCCTTGATAGCCTCAGGGGTGACGTGAACATAGAGTGTCTTTTCCCAAGGTTTTTTGGCAGCTTCGAGAATTTCTCGGGTTACCTCAGCGCTGGGTTCACTTACCATTATCGGCTCGAAGCGGCG
>CAZYLE010000105.1:0-3981 GCA_964648675.1 uncultured Dehalococcoidales bacterium | reverse complement strand
GCAAAGGCAGCGTCCTCCTGGAAATATTTGCGATACTCTTCGGTAGTGGTGGCCCCAATCAGGGGGAACTCACCTGCGGCTAGTGCTGGCTTGAGTACATCGGCAAACCCATACCTAATACTAACCTCTCGCTCTGCTAGGGTATGAATCTCATCAATGAAAATGATAACATCAGGAGCACTTTTGACCTCGCTGATAATCTCTCTCAATTTACCTACGGGGTCTCCTGTTCCTCTCATAGAGCTAATGTCTATTTGGACAATGCGCTTGTTCTTTAGGAAGGGGATTACATTACCCTCAAAAATCCTATATGCCAAGCCTTTGACAATTACAGACTTACCAACGCCTGCCTCCCCGATGAGGATGGGATTATTCTTTTCTTCTCTGATCAGGGTGATGAGTATTTGGCGCAGTTCATCCTTTCTATTTATGATAGGCTTTATCTTACCCTCCTTTGCCAGCCGGACGAGGTCTACGCCTAGTTCGTCAAGGATAGGGGTTGGTGCCCGCTCAACCACCTCTTCAGGGGAAACCTCAGGTTCCTCCAGCTTAGTAGGCGCTTTTAGTTCGTCAACAATAGCTTGACGAAGAGCATTAACATCCACACTCAAACTGTCAAATGCATTTCTTACGTTTTTATCTTTGCTCTCGATCATCGCTAAGAGAAGCAGGCAGGGGTCAGCTACCGTTTGCCTATAGTCCTCGGCTAGCTTCTTAGCTTGCTTAACTACCTCTGTGCAATCTGGGGTTAGCTGGATAGTTTCTTCTTCTCCCGAGTGTGTGTAGTCTCCGGTACCTTCGAGTTGTCTCAACTTCTGCTGTAATTTTACTCGATCAATGCCACAGGAAGAGAAAAGACGGTAAAGTCTCATAGACTCCGCCTTCGCCCTCTTATCTAAACGTGCCTCATCTAGCTTGCATATCCCGATTAACATCAGTCCTACTGATATGTCTTTGTGCTTAGTGTTAATTGCCTCATTACCAGCAACCTTAGCTGCTGCCTCTATACCTGGTGAGATCTCCACTTCACCCATCACTCACCCCCTTATTTACTGCACAAATTTGAGCAATATTATTTCTTCGCTGGTCTTTTTGTCACCACTTCGTCAATCAGACCGTATGCCTTGGCTTCCTCTGCAGTGAGAAAGAAATCCCTGTCCGTGTCCCGTCTGATTACCTCTAAAGGTTGTCCGGTGTGCTGCACCAAAATCTGATTAATTTTCTCCTTGGTCTTCACAATCTCTTTAGCATGGATTTCAATATCAGAAGCCTGCCCCTGAGCTCCACCCAAGGGCTGATGAATCATAATTTTGGCATTGGGTAGAGCCATCCGCTTGCCTGGGGCACCAGCTGCCAGCAGGACAGAGGCCATCGAGGCAGCCAGACCAATGCAGATGGTAGACACCTCACATGTAATATATTGCATGGCATCGTATATAGCCATCCCAGCGGTTACGGCGCCACCCGGGCTGTCAATATAGAAGTAGACGTCTCGTTCAGGATTCTCGGATTCTAGAAAGAACAACTGGGCCACAACCAAATCTGCTTTATGTTCCTCTACCTCGCCGCTAAGAAAGATTATACGGTCGCTCAAAAGACGGGAGAATATGTCGACCTGCCGTTCACCACGCTCGGTCTGCTCAATCACATATGGTACTAATGTCATGTGCCTCCTCCTTATGCTGGAAATTAACGTCCTTTCTCAGGTTCATACTTTACTCTTAGGTTTCTCTTTCCCATATTTATCATATCAACTCAAACAACAGCAATAAGCCATAAAAGTGACCAAAGCAAGATTGTGCCAAGCAATAACCTTATATACTTTCTTTACCCTTATGTCAAGAGGCTTGACAGGGATTATACGTCTACGCCGGTATCATTAACTCATCTTCTTTTCGCACTCCTTCTTCCCCTTCTTAGGTTCCTCCCATTCCGGGTCTATCTCAATCGCCTTTTCAAAGCACCTTAACGCCTCTTGATACTGGCTTTGAGCGACAAGCTCTGCCCCTCTCTTATTCCACTCAAGTGCGGACCATTCCTTTAGCCTTTCTTTAGTCTGGGCAAGCTCTTCTTTATCTGGATGAGAGCACACCTGTCTTAGAGCCTGAACAACATACTCAGGCTTTGGAAACGATGCAAGCGCTTTGAGTAATTCGGGAATAGGCCTGTTATCTAATTTCCCTAGTGCCTCTGCTGCGACTATGCGTACGCTAGGCCTTTCGTATAACCCGCTGTCTTCGTCTCTAAGCGCCTCTATCAACGATGGTATAGCTACCCTGTCATTAGCTTCCCCTAATTCCCACACAGCATCCCAGCGCGTGTCAGCCTCTTTATCTTTTACCATTTCAATCAATGCTAAAACACCTGTTCTGTCACCCAATTTAGCCAATGCTGATGCAGCACGTTTACGCACGCTAGTATCTTCGTCCTTGAGTAGCTGCCTTAGCACCGGAAGGGTCGACTTGTCACCTAATGCTGCAAGTGCAAATATAGCTTTTCGGCATGCCTTATGGGGTTTGCCCTTCTTAACCAACTCTGTTAAGGCCGGTATAGCTGACCTGTCAGCCAATTTGCCAAATTCCCACCACACGCTAATTTGGTTGGAGTTTTCATCCTTGGCCAGTTCTATCAGCAACAAGGTAGCCGACTCTTCCCCCAGCTTACCAAGTGCTTTCGCAGCCTCTATCCGCACCAATTCACCTTTGTCTTGGAGAAATGCTTGTTCTAGTGGTGGCACAGCTGACCTATCTCCTAATTTGCCGAGCGCCTCAGCAGCCCATTGACGCACCCCGCTATTTGGGTCTTGCAGCAATGCCAGTTTCAATGGGGGCACAGCTAACCTGTCTCTTAATTTACCAAGCGCCCTAGCAGCCTCCCTGCGTAGCAGCCAAGTTTCATCCTGGGTAAATACTACCTTTCTAGTTTCACCGGTATCAAATCGGAGCAACCCTGGGACAGTTTTGGGTCCGCCAGTATTAAGTGCTTCTAGCAAAACAGGCACAGCTGACCTATCACCCAAGCTGCCAAGCGCTTCTGCAAACGATCCGAGACTGTTAGATGGTTCGTATTTGAGCGCCTTCCTCAATGCTTCTATTAACACGGGCACAGCTGACCTATCTCCTAATTTGCCGAGTGCCTTAGCTGCCTGTCCTCGTACCCTAGAGTCTTCATCTTGCAATGCCTCTATCAATGGTCTGACGGCTTGCTTGTCGCCAAGTTCTCCCAGTACCTGCGCAGCATTGCAGCGCGTCAGATAATCTTCGTCACCCAGTGCCTCTATTAGTAGCGGGATGACTGACCTGTCACCCAATCTGGCCAGTGAGATCGCAGCATCTATGCGGGTCTCACCATGCGTTTGGCGGTTTTTGATGGTTTCCAAAAGCCTCCGTGCCTCCTGATCAATTTCTCTAAAGGGGTCGGTGGGTTCCTGTTTGAGCATACCCAAAAGCCGCTCTCGGGTTGCTTGAGAAATACGGTATTCAGCGTCTAATCTGTCCAATATCCGAATATCCATGGGCAGGATATGAGGTTTATATCGAGAATCTACGCGCACGGCAGATTCGTGGATAATCTGTCTTTTATACTGCCATACCACTTGCTCCTCGCTTGGCTTTAAGTAAGGTATTATTTCCAGACACAGCCCAAACTCCTCAAGGTCTCCAGCCTCAGCCGAGGTAAGCCCCTTTTCCAGCCAGACCACGGTATCCTCCGGGTTCTCCTCCAACGCCTTGTCGTAAGCCTTAAAGGCCTCTTCTTCCCTGCCCAGTATCCAGTAGGTCTTCCCCATATTCCTCCAGCTCGGCTTATAGGCCGGCTCTTCAATTACTTTGTACTCCTTCCCCGTAACTTGTTGGTATAGCTTAATTAGCTCCCCTTTCAGCTCAGTAAAGCTTCCATACCTCTCCTCAGGGTCTATCTTTAGACACCTGGCGATAATGCCGTCAAGATGCTCACTGCACGCGATTAGCTTGGGAGTGAGGC
>CAZYLE010000104.1:0-6160 GCA_964648675.1 uncultured Dehalococcoidales bacterium | reverse complement strand
CAACGGGAACGGGCGAGGGCATCGCGAAAATCCAAGGCGGGTGAAATCGCGGAGGCTCCGGCCTACACTACAGGAGTGCTGCCAGATATAGAGTTTGTTGGAGAAGATTCACATAAGCTAAAGCATCACAGTATCGTTCTGCTGTTGACGCAAAAGGGAGCTTGGAAAACGCGACTTTTCAAGGGCGATGATGGCGAGGTGGTTCTCAAAGAGACCCCATTCTACGGTGAGATGGGAGGACAAGTAGGTGATGTAGGCGAGATTTTAGGCCCGAAAGGGCGCTTTATCGTGGAAGATACCATTAGACCTTGGCCTGAACTGACCATCCATCGTGGTACAGTAGTTCAAGGGTATATATCAAAAGAGGACAAAGTGACAGCTATCGTGGACGAAACGCGCCGCTTGGACATCGCTCGCAATCATACAGCGACTCACCTGCTTCAGGCAGCGCTCCGCCAGGTGCTCGGCGAGCATGTCCGCCAATCGGGCTCTGTAGTGGCACCACACCATCTGACGTTCGACTTCAGTCATCCTGCCGCGCTCACCGAGGAGCAGCTATCACAGGTGCAGCGCATCGTCAATGAAATGGTACGCCGTAACCTGAAGGTAAGTGATAAGGTGATGCCTAAACAGCAAGCCCGGGATGCCGGCGCCCTGGCCTTCTTCGAGGAGAAGTACGGCGACGAGGTGCGGGTGCTGGAGATCGGCAGGCCTCCCGTCAGCATCGAGCTTTGCGGCGGCACCCACGTCAAGCGAACAGGCGATATCGGCTTTTTCCAAATCGTTGCCGAGGCCAGTATAGGAGCAGGGTTGCGCCGCATCGAGGCAGTCACCGGTAGAGGCGCCGAGGAATTTATCAAAGAGAGGTTCTCCATCATAGAGCACGTCGCTGATGAGCTGAAGGCACCGGTCGCTGAGATCGAAAACCGCATTGCCGCCCTGCAGGCGGAAATGGATACTGAGAGAAAGAAGGCCATCGCCCTGGAGCGACGACTGCTGACCAGCGGCATTGATTCAATACTGGACAAGGTAGAGTCGGTAAATGGCATCACCATGCTAGCAGCAAGGGTTCCCGCTTCAGATATGGAGGCATTGCGCCAGACTGGCGATTTAATCAAAGAGCGCCTAAAAAGTGTGGTGGTCGTACTGGGAGCAGACTGTAGTGGTCGAGCCAATTTTGTAGCTATGGTTACCCCAGACCTGGTTAAGAAGGGTCTACACGCTGGAAACATAGTAAAGCAAATTGCTGCGGTCGCCGGCGGTGGAGGTGGAGGGAAGGCTGAGGTAGGGCAGGCCGGTAGCAAGGATGTAAGCATGCTTGATGACGCCTTAAGGCTGGTAAAGGAGCTGGTGGCAAAGCATGGCCATACTGGGACTTGATTACGGAGAGAAGCGAATTGGGGTGGCCCTGGCCAATGGTGAGAAGCACCTCGCTATCCCCATAGCCGTAATAGAGCGTGCCAGCGAGAAGGCTGATATGGATAAAGTCCTTCACCTGATAAAGCAATATGACGTAGAGCGGATTGTAGTTGGGCTTCCCCGCTCTCTTGACGGCAGCATTGGTCCGCAAGCGAAGGAGGTTTTGAATTTCACCGGTGCCGTTTCCCGGCATACTAATATACCAGTGGACACCTGGGATGAGCGGTTCTCCACAGTAGCGGCGGAGAGCCTTTTTAGAGATGCTGGGATGAAGAGGGAGAAGCGGAGAGAGCGCCGCGATGCCATGGCTGCAGCGATTATCCTGCAGGGTTACCTCGATAACAAGAATAAGCCTAAAGATTAGCAGCATGACAAGGTACATTGGTCTCATTGGATATCCCTTAGGACATTCCATCTCCCCTGCTATGCAGCAAGCCGCCTTTGACTACTACGGCCTTGACCTTCGCTATGAATCATGGGAGATGAAGCCATCAGAACTGCGAAATGTTCCAGGTCGGCTTCGACAGGCCTCAACCCTTGGAGCAAATGTTACCGTGCCCTACAAAGAGGTGATGGTATCACTTTTAGATGAACTGGATAACCTCGCTCTTGAGATAAAAGCGGTTAATACCATAGTGAATAGAGGCGGCAGGCTGGTGGGCTATAACACCGATGCTGGTGGCTTTTTAATGGCATTACGCCAGGAGGGAGGCTTCGAGCCTACAGGCAGGAGGGCAGTGCTCCTGGGTGCGGGAGGGGTGGCACGCGCGGTAAGTTTCGCCCTGGCAAGGGCCGGGGTGAAGTCACTTGTTATGACTGACATTATTACGGAGAGGGCTCAAGGGCTGGTATCAGACCTGGAGCAATGCCTGGCGCGAACTCAAGGTCCACCCACTGGTAGCTATGACGATGCTAAGGACGTGGAAGGGATTGGCTCGCTGGGGTTTACGGCAGGGCCGGCCCAAAGTATAAGGGCAATCTCGTCGGAAGACCCTCAATTTAAGGAGCTGCTGTCAGGATGCGACCTGCTGGTCAACTGCACGCCAGCGGGGATGAAGCACAGCGCCGCCGAGGGCAAGTTGCCATTGGACGCTAGGCTTATCCCAAAGGGGGCGCTGGTCTACGACGTGGTGTATAATCCTATAGACACGCCGCTGCTTTTGGCAGCTAGAAGGGCTGGGACGCGCACCCTCAGCGGGCTTGCTATGCTGGTATATCAGGGGGCATTAGCCTTTGAGCTCTGGACGGGCCAAAAAGCACCGATTGACATAATGTTCGAGGCAGCAAAGAAAGCTCTGTAGTCTCAGCAAGTTGTAGCCTTGCTTACGGAGGTATATTAGTGTTCCGTTTTCTAACCGCAGGAGAATCGCATGGCAGGGCATTGACCGCCTCTATAGAGGTTAATAATCGTCATGTTAAAATAGCACTCAAGAACCTGTTTGAAAACCATGGGTAGGTTGGAGCATCTGCACAAACCACGACCACCCAGTTTGGCTAAGTTTTTAGACACCCTCTTAATAAAAATGCATAGACCGATAAAGCTCACCCACCATGCCCTGGAGCATATGAGTAAAAAAGATACCACAGAAAAAAGAAACCTACGTGTCATTCTGAGGGACCCTGAGTGAAACGAAGGGGCTCGAAGAGTCTGATCGGAGATTCTTCGCTTCGCTCAGAATGACATAAGGTTATCGTTACGCTAAGAGCTTCGGCTCACCGCAATGAGAGGGGAAATGGCAAAGATGTGATGTGTCACTAATCATTTGAACGAGTACACTCCACATCGCTGATTACGTCTAACCTTCGGTTTTTCGATCTGCAAGTTTTCTCTTGCTCTAGCAAGCCATGCGTGTTAAAATCTGACTAAATAATGGCATAATGAACCAATGTAGCAAGGAGACTCCAATGGGTACACTAGCAAAGCTAACCAGTGGCGGGCAGGTAACTCTTCCCAAGGAAATCAGAGTAAAGACCAACATGCAGCCTGGTGATTTTGTCGAGGTTGAGCTTGATGAGGAAGGACACATAGTGCTGACACCGAAGAAGCTTGTGAACGCCAGCCAAGCCTACTTCTGGACTGAAGAGTGGCAAAAGGGGGAGCGTAAAGCAGACGAGGATATAAAGGCTGGTCGAATTAAGAAGTTCAAGTCAGCTACCGAGGCAATCAAGTATCTCGAAGGCAAAGTATAGCTGTGGAGATTCTCCTCACTGAGCAGTTTGAGCAGGCATACGCTAAACTCACCAATGCCGAGAAACGGAGCGTTCGCAAGAGGCTTGCTCTATTGGGTGATAACCCAAGGCATCCCGGCCTCCGTGTCAAGAAAATGGAGGGCAGCAAGAGCATCTGGGAAGCTCGTGTTTCAAATAGATTGCGGATGACTTTCGGAATGAGTGGAGAAAGCATCATCATGCGCAATGTGGGAGCGCACGATAAGGTTCTGAAGAGACCGTGACCGTTATAGGAACAGATAATTTAGGAAGCGAAAAAATCTTGGTCACGCATCTTTGTGGGGTTTGACATGCTAGTCTACCAAAGAGCTCTAGTTTTCGTACAATGGACCGTCAGAGAAGCTCCAGTTGATATAATGTTTGATGCTGCTAGAACGGCGTTGGAGGTTTGAGGCAATGGAAGCATGGGTTGGATTGGTAGGAATGGTTATAGTCGCTGCGGCGACAATCATAGCGACTCAATTACAAGCTAGGCGTGAAAGGGAAGAGAGGCAGAAAGATAGGGAACAAGCATACAGAAGATTGGTATACGAAAAGGAACTGGAAAATCAGCTTGATGCCTATAAGAAAGTGTCATATTACATTGGGCGGCTTTTATTCCCACTGTATGAAGAGGCTGGTGGCTATGGGTGTCCAGATCATCAAGAATTGTTAGCAATCTACGACGATGAAAAAGATTGCTATCATTCAAATTACATATTCCTCGATCCACAGTCTAGACAAGAGATGCGACGTGCAATTTACAAAATGAAATTCTATTTGGAGGACACTGACAGCTACAGCATAGGAGAAGCTAGGGAACAACTCCGCAAAGCCGAAGAAGCGATTCATTCTGGTTTAGCAATGATAGAACAGCCTACAAAGGGCGAAAAATGTTCCGCTTCTTGACCGCAGGAGAATCGCATGGCAGGGCGTTGACCGCCATTGTTGAGGGAGTGCCGGCAGGGCTGGCCCTCGATGAGGAGTATATTGCCCGTGACCTGAAGCGGCGCCAGGGAGGATATGGTCGTGGTGGTCGTATGAAGATCGAGCAGGATAGGGCAGAAATCCTGTCCGGTGTACGCTACGGGTTTACCATCGGCAGTCCCATCTCTCTGCTCATCTGGAACCGCGACTGGGAGAACTGGCAGGAGGTCATGGCCATTACCCCAACAGAGAAGGAGAGTGAGCCGGTAACCCGCCTGCGTCCAGGCCATGCCGACCTGGCAGGAACGATAAAATATAGCCAACAAGATGTCCGGCCCATCCTGGAGCGGGCCAGCGCCCGGGAGACAGCGGCCAGGGTTGCGGTTGGGGCAGTGGCAAGAAAGCTTCTAGAAGAACTTGGTATCGCAATTCACAGCCATACCATCGCTATCGGAGGTGTGCGGTCCAAGAGCGAAACATTTGATCGGGACCAGGTAGAAGGGTCCCCCGTTCGCTGTGCCGACACGGACGCTGGAAAAGCGATGATGGCTGTCATCGACGGTGCGAAGGAGGCCGGCGACAGCGTTGGAGGCATCTTTCAGGTGGTTGCAACAGGGGTGCCCATCGGTCTTGGCAGCCACGTCCAGTGGGACAGGAGGCTCGATGGCAGGATCGCCCAGGCAATGATGAGCATCAACGCTGTAAAAGGTATTGAAATCGGGGCCGGCTTCTCGCTGGCAGATACCAAAGGCTCCGAGGCACATGATGTCATCCAGTTCGATAACGTGAAGAAACGGTGGCATCATGCTTCCAATCGCGCCGGTGGCATCGAGGGTGGGATAACCAATGGTGAGCCTGTTGTGGTGAATGTGGTTGTCAAGCCAATCCCCACCCTGGGCAAACCGCTCCCATCAGCGGACTTGAGGACAGGCGAGACGGTACAGGCCCATGTCGAGCGCGCCGACGCCTGTGTCGTTCCAGCAGCAGGGGTAATTGGCGAGGCAATGCTGGCTATCGTCCTCGCCAACGCCGCTCTGGAGAAGTTCGGCGGCGACCACATCAAGGAGACATTGCGGAATTGCCAGAGCTACCTGGAAGCGACAGCTGAGAAGTCTGGCGATGTCTAAGAAGGCTAACATAATACTGACCGGCTTTTCCTTCACTGGCAAATCGGCGGTGGGGCGAGAGGTAGCGCGACGCATTGGGTGGCGCTTCGCCGATAGTGATGATGAGATCGTCGCCCTTGCCGGTAAGGATATCCCCGATATCTTCGCCCAGGATGGCGAGGAGCGATTTCGAGAGCTTGAGCGCCAGGTACTAACCACGATCTGCGAGAAAGAGAGCCTCGTTATCGCCATTGGCGGTGGGGCGGTGGTAGACCCAGGGAATCGCGAACTCATCTCGCGTCGTGGAGTGGTGATTTGCCTTGAGGCAACACCAGAGACTATCCACCAGCGCCTCATAGCTGCTCAGGAAACATATCATACGGTAAGGCCTCTCCTTGCCGTTGACGACCCGCTTCAGCATATCAGGTCTTTGAAGGCGGCTCGCCAACCCTGGTACGACACAGCAGATTGGTCAGTCGACACTGACAATCTGACCATGG
>CAZYLE010000103.1:3416-6184 GCA_964648675.1 uncultured Dehalococcoidales bacterium | reverse complement strand
CTAGAGGAAGGCTGAACGCAGAGATATATAGTTGGCAGAACATTGCCCAAAGAGTAATGGAATACTATGGTAGCTTGCTCACCAAGCATGTCGACGAAGCGGTATAAACTGGGATACACAGGAGGCTGACAATTACCTGGAAAGACCTTTTACACCCTTCAGAGATTAGCGATAGAGCACACCGCCTTGCTGACCCTCTGGGCCGGATATTGGCTAGAACGCGGATCCCTCCCAACGCCGTAACCATAACAGGTTTCCTGCTGATTATCGTTGTCGCCTGGGTCTTGTCGGAAGGACATTTATTTATCGGCGGCTTCTTAGTGCTTATTGTCAGTTGCTCCGATTTCATCGATGGGGCGCTGGCCAGGGCCACCGGTAAGGCCACAAGATTTGGCGCCTTATTGGACTCAAGCCTAGACCGTTACTCTGAGGCGGTGCTGCTTTTGGGTCTTTGCTGGTTCTACGCCCAGCAACAGGCTACCACGCCGATGATCCTCATTTTTGCAACCGTAGTAGGCTCGCTGCTGGTAAGCTATGTGAGGGCGAGGGCAGAGGGGTTGGGACTGGATGCCGAGGTGGGCATTATGAGAAGGACATTGAGGATTATTACCCTGTCGCTCGGACTTCTACTAAGCCCGATTGAACATGCCCTCCTGGTGATACTCTGGATACTGGCGATATCAACCAATCTAACGGCTTTGTATCGCCTGTTTCATGTGTGGCGTGTCACCATAAAGCGGCCTCCACAGCCTCAGGATAAACCGAAGTGAGTCGCCAGCCCTATACCACGCGGCGCAGCAGGCGCAGGAATGTTAGATACAGGACCAGCATTACCAGTATCGCCAATACAGCGATAAGAGCGATGTAGGGCGCAGTCAAAGCCACACTGTCGTTAGTGGGAGTTGGGGGTGGCTGTGGGCCCAGGCCTAGACTGATACGCCACAGAGTATTGAGACCATCCGTATCGAAGCCATAGACCTCGAGCAGGGCATCGTCGTAGGTGCTTCCCCGTTGAAACACATTCAGCAGCTCCAGTATCTTATCCCTGCCATAGTTATCGAGGAGAAACTGCACCACGCTGTAGCTTTCGGCATAGCATAGCGCCGCCTCATCTGAGTCAGTGGGAAAGCTGCTGGAAATGCTGCGTACCGAGAAAAGCGCATCGTTGGCGATCGCCCCATCGATCCGTCTTTGGAGGTCTGACCGCAACTCTCCCTCAGCATCCATTGCCAAACCTTCATCCAGCCAGGTTGGCAGGTCACCATAGGGGCCAAATACGGCCTGATGAACCACCAGGTGCCCCAGCTCATGGGCGATAGCCCTTTTACCCCATGCCAGATTATTGGCAGAGATCCCGATGGCTATAATGCCATAATCGAAAAAGGCAACGCCTCCGGTCCACTCCTGGGGGTATACTAAAGCGCCCTGAAGGTCCGATGAACTGGCGTAAATGTAGAGCCTGGCTGGCTGCTCCATGGAAACCCCGATGTCATCGGCTAGCCGCCCCAGCGCTTCATGGGCAGCGTCCAGGAGTTCTTGAGCAAATGAGAGGTCGCCTTCGTACCAGAAGAGGGATATGTCATCGCTGGTCAGGGTGTTCCAGGCATAACGCAGGTCATCGAATTGCACGCTGGCTGATAAGGTCTCGGTTCGCTGGCCATCGGTGTCCTCAATCACCCACCAGTACTCTACCTCAGCCCCCGGCGGAAGACCGCCGGTTTCCAGCATGTTCCATGTCCAGCTTGCCTTCACCTTCTGGCCCGGGGTGAAATCAGCGTTGACTCGACAACTAACCGGGACCAGGCTCAATCTGCTCACCCTGTATTCCAAATCGATGTCTTTGATCTCAATGGCAGCCTCTACCTCTAAGGTGAAAACGATCTCTTGAGGAAATTGAGCCTGCGCATCGCTGGATATAACATTGACCTCGTCCTTGGCCAGGGTTATGAATGGAAATACGGCCAGGAGAACGAGGGTTAGCATGAGTAAGAAGCAAAGCCTTTTCATCCTGTCTCACCGATAGTGGATTTCAAATATGCCTTGATGAACTCATCCAGCTCACCATCGAGCACTGAGTTAGGGTCGCTGGTTTCATAGTTGCTGCGATGGTCTTTCACCATCTTATATGGGTGCAGTACATAGCTTCTGATCTGGTTGCCCCACCCAGCAGCGACATGCTCACCCTTGAGCCTGTCATGCTCCTCTGACTTCTTTGCAAGCTCAAGTTCTAAAAGGCGAGACCGGAGAACCTTCAGCGCCGTCTCCTTGTTCTGGTACTGAGAGCGCTCGTTCTGGCAGGTAACAACCAGCCCCGTGGGGAGATGGGTTATCCGTACCGCCGTGCTGGTCTTCTGCACATTCTGGCCCCCATGACCACTGGCTCTGAAGAAATCGATTCTCAGGTCATCGGGGTCTATTTCTACATCTACATCTCGCGTCGCCTCAGGCAACACCTCTACCAGCGCAAATGAGGTGTGGCGGAGATGGGAAGCATCGAAGGGTGAGATACGCACCAGGCGGTGCACCCCTCGCTCTGACTTAAGGTAACCATATGCATACTGACCTGTGACCTCAATCAGAACGCTCTTTACTCCTGCCTCCTCGCCGGGCGAGACCTCAACCACCTCAGCGCCATAGCCACGGCGCTCTGCCCACCTGAGATACATCCTGAGAAGCATCTCAGCCCAGTCCTGAGCCTCGACTCCTCCAGCGCCAGCGTGAATAGCGAGAAAGGCATTTCTCTTTTCGTATTCGCCACTGAGCAGCAG
>CAZYLE010000103.1:0-3406 GCA_964648675.1 uncultured Dehalococcoidales bacterium | reverse complement strand
TTCCTCAAATTCGGAGGAAGCCTCGTCGATTTCAGAATCGATTTCCCCTCTAAGCGAAGTTTCATCTTCTTCGGTGGCCAGGTCGGTAAGCTCCACAAGCTCAGTAACTTTCTTCGCCAGGCTGCGCCAGCTCTCCACTTCCCCCTTTAGCTCCGCCAGGCGGCGCATCACCTGCTGCGCCCTCTCTTGATCGCCCCAGAAATCTGGCTGGGATGACTCCTTCTCTATTTCAACGATCTCCCTTTCTTTAGCTGGGATGTCAAAGACGCACCATTACTTGGGAAATGTGGTCACTGAGGCCTTCCAGCCTCTTTCTTTGTTCCTGCATTCTTGCTCCTTTTGATTTACAGTGGCAGCTTTCACTGCTCGTCTTTTGATGGCATCGGCAACTTACCTGCGGCAGCCAGGTGAGCGAGACGAGTTGCCTCAGGGAGGCGATAACCATTGCAGCAGGCCATCACCCAGTGAAGCGCTGCCTCAAGGTCAACCTTATGCCCGATGGAAACATAAACTGGCTTTACCCCTCGTTTCGTTCTCAGTGCTGCCCCGACAACCTCATCGCCATCTAAGAGGAGAGCACGAGCGCCGGGCTCCTCCCCTAAATCGTCATGCCGACCACACAGGATGGACTTGGCACACCCGATAGTGGGCATATCCAGGAAAAGGCCAAGATGAGAGGCAAGCCCCAATCTTCTCGGATGGGCGATGCCCTGGGCATCGGCGATTAAAAGGTCAGGGGTAAGAGTAAGCCTTTCACAAGCCGCCAGAACCAGAGGGGCCTCTCGAAACGATAAAAACCCAGGCACATAGGGGAATTCGACCCTCTTTTCGATTACGCTCTGCTCGACAAGCACCAACTCGGGGTAAAGGAGAACAACCACTGCTGCCTTTGCTATCCCTCTCTCGTCCTCATGAGAAATGTCCGCGCCGGCAATGAGGCGAGGGACATCTACATCGCTCTTCCTCACTACTCGGGAGGCAAGAGAACGCTGAATCTCCCGAGCTTCAGCGTTGGTTACATGCCAGTGGTGAAGTTGGCTCCATTTCACATGATAAATTATATCCCAGCGAATATCCCGTGACAACCTAGACCATTGACACCTATTGCTTTATCACCCATAATAGCAATGTCCAGTGGCATCATTAAGGGAGTACAGATGGTAAAAATTCGATTAACTCGTGTCGGAAGGAAGAAAAAGCCTAGCTACCGCGTAGTTGTCGCTGATGTCCAATCTCCTCGCGATGGCTCATTTATTGAGATTATCGGACACTATGACCCACTCACCGATCCACCCACCGTAGTAGTCGACGAAGAGAAGGCATTGAAATGGCTTCGCCAAGGGGCCCAACCTACAGAACCCGTGGCTCGCTTGCTAGATAAGCTTGGCATCCTGGAAAGACTCAAAACAGAGTCCGCTGCTCAGCATTCTTCAGAGAGAGAAGTCAAAATCTAAACTAGGGGAGAAGATATGAAAGAGCTTATCGAATACATCGCAAAAGCCATAGTCAACAAACCAGAAAGTGTCTTGGTAACCGAGGAGCGAAACGACGATAGAGTGTTTCTCAAGCTTCAAGTCGATGAGGAAGATATGGGCAGGGTGATCGGCAAGCAAGGACGGGTAGCTCAGTCAATGCGCACTCTGCTCAGGGTGTTAGCAGCGAAGCAAGGCATTCGAGTAGACCTTGACATAGTCTAGCAGCGATAGCCATGGATTCTGATCCTATTGTGGTTGGCAGGGTGGTCGCCCCTTGGGGGGTAAAGGGAGAGATGAAAGTGGAGGTGATGACCGATTTCCCTGACCGATTCTCTCCTGAAGAAGCGGTTTACATTGATGGGAATCCTGTGACTATCGAAAGGAGCAGGTGGCACAAGGGGATGGTAATCCTTAAGCTTGCCGAAATCGATAGCGCAGAGGCGGTGGAGAAGATTCGAGGACAATTCATGGAGGTGCCGAGGGAGCAAGTTCGCCCCCTATCAGAGAACGAGTATTATCAGTTTCAAGTTGTGGGGCTGGAGGTCTGGACCACCGATGGTGAATTCTTAGGGTGTGTCAGCCGGATACTGCCTACAGGAAATAACGATGTCTATGTAGTCCTTTCTGGAGACAGGGAGGTACTTATACCCGCCATCGATGATGTGGTTAAATCGTTGGACCTGGAGCAGGGACGTATTGTTATTGAGGTAATCGAGGGTTTGCTTCAGGGGCCAGCGTGAACCGTGTAGTAGGAAAAGAAGGTTACTGTTACCGCAAGCCCTGCCTATGGTCTAAGAGGGCTGTACTCTGGGTGGACCAGGCCTCTTTTTCCTCCTCTGCGCAATCTTAATGCGAGCAAGAGCGCGGCGTAGTGACGCCTCGGCGACGGCAAGGTCCATTTCTGGGAGGCGTTCTTTAATCCGCTCCTCAGCGCGGCGCCTCGCCTCCTCGGCGCGAGAGATATCGATTTCCTCCGCCCGCTCGGCAACATCGGCCAGCACGGTCACCCGATTCTGCGTCACCTCAAGGAAGCCGCCGCTAACAAACATCTCCGTCTCTACCCCTTCCTTCCTCACCACCAGCTCACCAGGCTGTAGCATGGTCAAGAGCGAGGCATGATTGGGGAGGATGCCTAACTGTCCCTCAACACCCGGAGCGATAACCACGTCTACATCATCCGAGTAGACCATTCGCTCTGCGGTAACGATGTCAAACTTGATTTTGGGCAACTGTGCCTCCTTCTACTGTTCCAGTTCCTTTGCCTTCTCCGCCACCTCATCGATGGTGCCTACCATGTAGAAGGCCTGCTCAGGGAGATCATCGTGCTGACCTTCAAGTATCTCCTTAAATCCACGAACCGTTTCCTTCACCGGGACATAACGCCCCGTCCTACCAGTGAAGGCTTCAGCAACAAACATAGGCTGAGAGAGGAAGCGCTGGATCTTGCGGGCGCGCGCTACAGTTATCTTGTCCTCCTCAGCGAGCTCCTCGATGCCCAGAATGGCAATGATATCCTGGAGGTCTTTATAGCGCTGGAGCACCCGTTGTATCCCACGCGCCACATCATAGTGCTCCTCGCCGACAACGCGGGGATCGAGGATGCGAGACGTGGAGGCCAGGGGGTCGACAGCCGGATATAGCCCCTGCTCAGAGATAGAGCGCTCCAGGGCGATCACGGCGTCGAGATGACCGAAGACCGTAGTCACACCCGGGTCGGTGTAATCATCCGCGGGAACGTAGATCGCTTGGAACGACGTGATGGAGCCTTTCTTGGTGGATGTGATCCTCTCCTCAAGCTCTCCCATCTCGGTAGCCATCGTAGGTTGATAGCCCACTGCTGACGGCATACGGCCGAGAAGCGATGACACCTCCATACCAGCCATGATATAACGATAGATATTGTCAATAAAAAGCAGCACATCCTGCCCCCC
>CAZYLE010000102.1:0-6208 GCA_964648675.1 uncultured Dehalococcoidales bacterium | reverse complement strand
GTGGAGGAGGGAAGCAAGGCCATTATCTGCGCCTCAACCGGCAACACCAGCGCCTCAGCGGCCGCTTTTGGGGCGCGCTTCGGGCTGCAGACCATTGTCATCATCCCCGAGGGCAAAATCGCTCAAGGGAAACTCGCCCAGGCGCTTATCTACGGGGCGAAGATAATCGCCATCGACGGCAACTTCGACCAGGCGCTCAACATCGTACGCACCCTGGCCGAGAAGCACCCCATTACCCTGGTCAATTCAATAAACCCCTACCGCATCGAGGGCCAGAAGACCGCCGCCTTTGAAGTCATCGACGAGCTGGGCGATGCCCCGGACTACCTATTTATTCCGGTGGGCAATGCTGGCAACATCACCGCCTACTGGAAGGGTTTTGTCGAGTATCACCAGGCGGGCCGATCCTCCAAAAGGCCACGGATGATGGGATTTCAGGCTGAGGGGGCATCCCCCATCGTTCAGGGGAGGGTGTTTGAGAATCCCGAGACGGTAGCCACCGCAATCAGGATCGGCAATCCAGCAAGCTGGAAAGGCGCCACCACCGCCCGCGATGAGTCCGGGGGAGTCATCGACTCAGTTACCGATGAGGAGATTCTCTCCGCTTATCGGCTTCTCGCTCGCGAGGAGGGCATCTTCAGCGAGCCAGCGTCGCCGGCATCGGTGGCCGGCCTGTTTAAGATAGCCAGAGGCGGTATCAGCCTGAAGGGTAAAACCGTAGTTTGCATCATCACCGGGACTGGATTGAAGGATCCCGACACGGCCATAGAATACTCTAAGCCCCCGGTGGCTCTCCCGGCAGATATCGCTGCCATCGAGCAAGCGTTAGGATTGTGTTAATGTAAGGAGGTTGGTATGGCCCATGCAAGCTTAGAGGGCGCGGGGGGGTTTTCCCATCACTACCCAAAGTTAGCTACCATTGTTACCGCTAATGCCAGGGGAAAGGAAAACGCTATGGCGGCAGCGTGGCACTCGTCCATTTCGGTAAACCCCCCACTGTACGGGGTTTCCATCGCCCCGGGCAGGTTTACATATGAGTTACTTCTAGAGGCTGGAGAGTTTGGCATCAACTTTATGCCTATTGAGAAGGCAGAGCTGGTGGCAGCGGTAGGCGGCAGCTCGGGGAGGGCGATGGACAAGTTTGAGAAGTTCGGGCTGACAAAGGAAACACCGATAAAAACATCCGTGCCCATCTTGAAGGATGCATACGCCGCCTACGAATGCAGGTTGGTTGACCACAAGACCTACGGCGACCATATATGGGTTGTCGGTGAGATACTCGCTACTCACTATGATGATGAGCTATTTACCGAAAATCAAGGCCTCAACATGGAGCAATTCTCCCCTGCCCTCTACCTCGGGGCGGAAAAATATACAACGGTGGCAAAAAATGTTACAAGACTAATAGACCGAAAGGTCTATGGGAAAGGCTGAAAGGAAGCACGGTGATCGATAAGAAGAAAATCGAGCAGGCAGTATCAGCAATAATCGAAGCCATCGGGGAAGACCCGAAGAGAGAAGGCCTGAAGGGGACACCCAGGCGTATCGCCGAGATGTACTCTGAGCTCTTTGTCGGCCTCAGTGTGGACCCCAAGAAGGAGCTAACCATAGGCTTTGATGAAGGTCACCACGAGATGGTGATCCTTAAGGACATACCGTTCTATTCTATGTGCGAGCACCACTTTCTTCCCTTCTTCGGTATGGCACACGTAGGCTATATCCCCAAGGGGCGCATCGTCGGTGCCTCAAAGCTGGCCCGAGCTGTCGAAATCCTGGCGAAGCGTCCCCAGCTTCAAGAACGGCTTACCAGCCAGATCGCTGAGGCAATCGTTGAAGCCCTGGCTCCCAACGGCGTTGGTGTGGTGATTGAGGCGGAACACATGTGCATGACCCTGCGTGGAGTGAAGAAACCCGGGGCAAAAATAGTCACCTCAGCGATGAGAGGCATCTTTAGAACCAACCCGCCAACCCGCGCCGAGTTCATGTCTCTAGTGCAGGGCAGATAGCTTATTCCTGGTTACGGAAGGACCAAACCGCCAGGCTGGTCACGATGACGCCGAAAACGACCAGTATAGCCACATCCTCGACAATGGACATCGTATGGCCAAATATAGAGATGGCGAATGAGGGCATTCCTTGCGATGGTGTCAGGACTGCCTGACGAAGGGAGTCGATCCCATAGCTTACCGGGTTCAGCCTCACCGGTATTCCCAACCATGACGGCAGCCGTTCCACAGGGAATAGAGCCGGCGAGAGGAAGAACAGAGGGAAAATTAAAAGCTGCATCACAACCTGGAAGGACTCCATCGTCTTTATGCGCGAGGCAATGAGGATTCCCAGAGAAGTAAGGGAGAAGGCGAAAACAAACATCAGCGGGATAAGTATAAATACCTGCGCTGCTGAGATGCTGACCCCGACAAAGGGGACAAATATGAGCATTACCAGTCCCTGAGCCGTAGCAATGGTGGCACCACCGAGGGCCTTTCCTACTGCGACGGCACCTCGACTGATGGGGGCGACCAGCACCTCCTTTAGAAAACCAAACTCTCTATCCCAAACGATAGATACCCCCGCCATGATGCCAGTGAAGAGCACCACCATCCCGATAATCCCCGGATACATGAACTGTATGTAGTTGAAGTCGCCTGCCCCCCCCAGAAGGGCCATACCGGAAGACAGCCCGGTACCGATGATAACCAGAAACAAGAAGGGCTGGGCAAAGCTGGTAAATAGTCGCGCTCTATCTCGCCAAAAGCGGAGGATATCGCGGTACCAGATGATATAGATAGCCCTTAGATTGCTCAACCGAAGAACTTCCTTCCCCCCGCCTGACGCATGGTGAACTGCCTCCTCATCACTGCCTCTCCACCAGCTTCTTCGCGGATCTCACGACCGGTAAGCTTTAGAAACACATCCTCAAGGGTCGGTCGATGCATGCTGATGCTGTGAATCTCAGTTTCAAGTCTATTTACTAAGAGGGGAATGAACTCCTCCCCATTGGTTACCTCGAAGCATAATCCGTCGATGTCACGCCTCGCCTCGATGTTGTGCTTTTCTTGAATCTCCTTGATTGCCTCATCATCATTATGCGTCTTCAAGGTAATGATGTCACCGCCAACACTCCTTTTTAGAGCGTCTGGATTATCTAGAGCAACGATTTTGCCATAATCGATAATGGCAATGCGGTCGGCGACTTCTGCTTCATCCATATAGTGAGTGGTGAGGAATATGGTGATGTTCTCCTGTTGCCTGAGGTTAAGGATATAATTCCAGATGTGGTTCCTCGTCTGCGGATCAAGACCCAGAGTGGGCTCGTCAAGAAACAGAACCTTGGGATAGTGAAGAAGTCCCCGTGCGATCTCCAGACGGCGCCTCATCCCGCCGGAGTAATTTCGCACCTCCTCTCTACGCCGATCCCAGAGTTCAACCGTCTTAAGCACCTCTTCGATCCGCTTCTTGGCTAGAGCGCCGGTAATGTTGTAAACGAAGGCATGAAATTGAAGATTCTGAAGTGCAGTGAGCCTTATGTCGAGGCTTGGGTCTTGAAACACCAATCCCAGAGAGCTACGCACCTGGTTCTGCTGGCGTATAACATCAAATCCATTAAGGCTTGCCCTTCCCGATGTAGGTTTCATAAGAGTGCATAAGATATTGATGCTGGTTGTCTTACCCGCTCCGTTGGGGCCAAGGAAGCCGAATATCTCCCCCTCTTCAACTGAAAAGCTTATGTCATCCACGGCAACTAGTGTCCCAAATCTCTTTACCAGGTGCTCGACCTCAATCATTTTTGTCATTCTGTTTTATGTCTCTTCTAGCGTACACACTCTGATATCGATTTTAACACTTCTGTAGCTCCCTTTAAATACCCACACCATTATAGACAAGCGCAGAGGCTTTTATCTGTGCATACATATCCATAGGTGCAAACAGTGTGCTTACAATTTTTATCATACACTCATATATGAGAATATGCTTTTCTATATTAAAAACGGCCTAATTATGCTGCTTGATGATACTAATACATCCTGTACGTCAATTAATTTACATAAATGCATTGTTTTCATAAGGCATTGAGGCTTGCAGGTCAAGTCTAATTTGTTCTATACTTAGTGGAATGACAATTTTTCTACATACTTTGCACCCCCTTTTCACTTAGTATGCACACGATATTCGGCTGGCGATTGGTCACTAAAGACACACTATGCAAACCCCTTAGTATTATTAAATAATATATTAATTATTTATAATATAATAACATAATATATATAGATAACGGCTTACTTCAGTATGGTATATAGGAGCGACATACTATGATAGACAGATTCGAAATATACGTGAAGGCTGGGGATGGCGGCAATGGTGCAGTTAGCTTTAGACATGAGAAGTATGTTCCTTTTGGCGGTCCAGATGGGGGTAACGGAGGAAAAGGAGGAGACATTTTGTTTGTAGCCGACAGGCAGCTAAGCACACTGCGGTCGCTATCGAGAAGGAAATACTGGAAGGCGGAAAAAGGAGGGAACGGCAGTGGCAAGAAGATGCAGGGGAAGAATGCTCAAGATCTGTTAATTAAAGTTCCACTAGGTACGATAATCTATAGGAAAAAAGATGGTGAAAAGGCCATTATTGCTGACTTATTGGAAGAGGGGCAGAGAGCATTAGTGGCTAGAGGAGGTAGGGGAGGATACGGAAATACTCACTTTGCAAATTCTATAACCCAGGCGCCACGCATTGCCCAGAAGGGAGATTCAGGAGAAGAGGAATGGCTTGTCATTGACCTTAAGTTGATAGCAGATGTTGGCATAATAGGGTATCCAAACGTGGGCAAGTCTACTCTCCTGGCTTCAGCGTCGGCGGCTAGGCCAAAGATTGCCAACTACCCATTCACTACACAGGAGCCGGTTTTGGGGGTTGTAGAGGTAGGAAATAGTGCCTTCGTACTTGCCGAAATCCCTGGGCTCGTTCCGGGGGCCCATCGTGGTTTAGGGCTGGGGCACTACTTCCTGCGCCACGCTGAGCGCACCAAACTTTTTATTCACCTCCTTGACGGAAGCTCACAAAGTCCGCTTAATGACCTGTACAGTGTAAATAAGGAGCTCGCCCTTTTCAATCCCGTTTTAGGGGAAAGGCCACAGATTGTAGGTGTCAACAAGATCGATCTGCCCGATGTGCAGGCTAGAATTTCAAAGTTAGGGGAAGAGCTAGGCATGCTTGGTGTGCCCTATTTCTTTCTATCTGCCGCAACTGGGAATGGGGTGCCGCAGTTAATGGCAAAGGCCTCGGAGATGCTCCATAGTATGGTGTTAGAAAAGCCGCTAGAAGCCCCGGTAGTGTTTCAGCCACAGCCGAGAAGACGACAAATTACTGTTTCCAAGGAGGGGGACATTTTTATTGTTTCATCTCCAGAGGTTGAGAGACTGATTGCCAGGATGGACATCACCAGCTACGAGGCACGCTGGTACTTGAGAAGGCAATTCGACAGGATGGGAGTGGCTAGCGCCTTGAAGAGAGCTGGTGTTAAGCCTGGAGATACAGTGCGCTGTGGTGAATTGCGGATGGAGTGGTAATAATGGATATTGGATTGTTAGGAGGAACCTTCGACCCGATTCACAATGGTCACCTCACTATTGCAGAGGAAGCTAGGGTGAAGCTCGGGCTCGAGGGGGTGCTCTTTGTGCCTGCGGGTGAGCCCTGGCTCAAAGGGCATAGGTTCATTGCCTCCGGCACGCAAAGAATGGAAATGGTCAGGCTCGCTATCGGCTCAAACCCCCACTTCGGTATATCCACGGTGGACCTTGACAGGGAAGGTCCTTCATATACAGAGGACACCCTAAGAGCTATGATGCGTGAGCTTGGAGAGAGCGTCAATCTCTACTTCATCATGGGTATAGATGCACTGGCTGAATTTCCTACGTGGAGGCACCCGGGCAGGATTATCGAGATGTGCCACCTTGTTGTGATGAAGCGGCCCATATCAGCCGCTATCGATATGGAGTTATTGGAGCAAAGCGTCCCAGGTATTACGGAACGCATAATATTCCTTGACAACATACTGATAGACGTCAGCTCCACTGATGTCAGGCGGTGTGTTGCCGCTGGCCTGCCTGTCACAAACCTCGTGCCTGCGGCGGTGGCTCGTTACATAGGCGAACAAGCGCTCTATGTCCCAGCGTGAATATGGTGATACCCCTCAGCGTTGTCGTTCCGGGTG
>CAZYLE010000101.1:4064-6241 GCA_964648675.1 uncultured Dehalococcoidales bacterium | reverse complement strand
GGTATGTACCACGGCGATGGGTACCACCAGTCGCCGGGCTCAGCTATGCCATCCTCGATGAGGATGTGCATCAGGTTATAGGGTATTGCCATCAGGAACAGTCCGCCAGGGTGGCCGGAAGACTGATGACAAAGGTAAAGCCCATCAATGAACGGGACACGGTAGCGGGAGAGCTCGGGCAGGGGTCGGGTCTCAAACCACTGGTCGGAGCAGTGACGGGTGGTATACCAGCCGCCACCGAGGAGTCCCCAGTTGCGGTGCTCGGACTCCCAGGGAGAGTTTGACCACTGCCCGCTGAGGTCGTCCTCCAGGTTCTCCACTACAGTGCCCAGTGCCTTGCGCATATAGGTATCCCATTTCTCCTTATCCTTGTGCATTGCATCCGCTCCATCAACATAGTACTCCGGTGGGGGAACGATGACGTAGAAAGGAGAGAGGAGATAGCTGTTAGGGCGTCTGACCCGTGAGTCGTCTTCCTCATGCGGCGGCACAATCCAGGGTACCATTTCTGGCGGCATCGAGGGGAATGACTTGCGCCCGTTGATATCCATTATGTGCTCGAAATAGTTCTCTCTTGAGTCGCCAGGGCCTATCCCACCAATGAAAAGGTTTGAAGCTCCCTGCTCCGGGGCTCTGAATTTGGGGCGGACGCGAGGTGGCTTATTCAACAGGAAGTGGGAGACGTAGATATTGGAGCCCTTGAGGCTGATGTCCCTGATACGCTGCATGAAGCCGGTGTTGAGGTGCTTTGGACCGATAAGGTCGAGAAACAGATGCTTGATCTCGACATCGGCCAGCACCGCCTTGTTGGCCCAGATCGTCTTCTCAGCGAAGGCGGCATCATCCCTGAGGCGCACACCAACTGCCCGTCCGTCACGAATGATGATTTCAGCCACGGGGCATGAAGTGCGCATCACCGCCCCGTTGGCGAGGGCACAGCGTATAACGGCATGGCCATAGGTATGCATGCCGCCGCGAGACACGCTCAATTCCGATGCTGTCATCAAGGCCAACGCCCCAGCAAGAGAAGGGATACCAACACCCTGCCACTCAGGGCTTGCCCCACAGTACCATGCTATTATGGCCATGTTTACCTTATAGGCTTCGGTCTCACAATACTCATCCATAAGGTCAAACAAGCTCATATCGAGTATCTCTTCTGTCCACATCTCCGGCGCAAACTGCTTGTACACCTGCATATAGGGGATATTATCCGCTGTTATATCCACTTCAGAGGGGTGCGGCGGGCAATAGTAGATAGCGCGCAGCAACTCCTTCCAGAACGGGCGTTCGTAGGTGAGTTGTGAACCACCTAGCTTGGCCCACCCTTCGGAGTCCTTTAAGGTTGCTTGGGCCGATCCTTCGCTGGTCCACAGGACCGCGGGCGGTGTGCCATCTGGCTCTGGCTGGTGCCAGGCCATGCGGAAGCCGTATTTCCACAGCTCAAGCTGCTCCCAACCAGGGGCTGCTGCGGCATACATGAAGGTCATATGTGGGTCAATACGTACCCCAGGTATGACCTCTACATTCTCACACCCTCCGCCCAACTCTGGCCTCTCCTCCAGGACGCAAACGCTAAGTCCGCTCTTGGCCAGATAGGCCGCGGCAGTGACGCCATTGGGCCCACCACCCACAATCACTATGTCGTATCTTTCTTCTTTGCTCATGTGTGCCTCCTTTCCACTGGAACTGGACGCATCATCGTTATCACTATGTTGTACCTTTCTTATTTGCTAATGGTTACCCCCTTTCCGCAAGTACTGGACGCATCATAGATAATGGGCGCAAAATGCAGAATAACGGAAGAAAATCCACTGAGGAGGATATAGGGGTAGCCCCTATTCTTAGACCATCTATAACGGCTAGATATGTGTCTAGCAATAATCGATCACCCGTATCACATTAATCATCACTGGAAAAATCGCCTTTTATTAACAGAAGCTGCGATTTTCACTAAAAATATAAGGAGGAACTAAATGGTCGGTGGTACCAAAGTAAAGCTCATTTGATATGCTTTTCTCTTATTTTAGCTCCCCTCTCGCTTTCATATTCTTAATCTCTTCCTCTCTTAGCTCCCTCTTAAAAAGTTTCCCGGTCACAGTCATCGGCAAATTGTCCCTGAACTCGACAAACCTGGGGCGAGCATAAGGCTCCATTTTGTCTCTGCACCACTCAAT
>CAZYLE010000101.1:0-4054 GCA_964648675.1 uncultured Dehalococcoidales bacterium | reverse complement strand
CGTCACCGGTCACTTTTCCTTTATAATCCTGCTTTAACTGTATAAAAGCCTTTATTCTCTCACTTCCGGGACGTTCTGGGTCAGGAATTCCAATTGCAACAGCCATGGCAACCGCAGGATGCTGAAACAGGATTTCGTCGATTACTCTTGTGTAGACTTTGTATCCAGAAACGTTTGCCATATCTTTGACGCGATCTACCAGATAAAAGTACCCATCCTCGTCCATTCTGGCGATATCGCCGGTGGGAAGCCAGCCATCTATCAGACCATTGCCGGGTGTTGGCCAGTAGCCTTTCATAACCTGTGGGCCACGAATGTACATCTCACCCGTTTCACCAACGGGGACATCTTCACCTGTGGCCGGGTCTACGATTTTGCACTCCGTATCGGCAATGGGTACCCCGATGCCCTCTTTCGCCTCACGCATAAACCCTGTCCGTGCCAGACCTATTGAAAGATTCATGTGGGTAGCCGGGCCTGCTTCAGTTAAACCGTAAGCCTCTCCGACAGGCATCTTGGTGTCCGCCTTGATTGCTGCCGCAGTTTCTTTGGGGAGAGGAGCGGCAGCCGAGGTGATGCCAACCGGCATCCTCCCGATTTTACTTTCAGCGATCCGCATGAGCTGGGTAGGCACAACGCAAGTGTGAGCGGGGCGAAATTCTTTTAAGTATCTTACGATTGAATCGGTATCCCGCGGGTCAGCAATCAGCAGAATTGTCTGCGCCCAGTGGATTGCCGATTCCATTGCATACTCCCCGTATTGGTGGAATAGGGGAACGGCGATCAATACGGAAGTCTTACCTATTATTCCTGGCGCCACAGACGCACTGGCCCACGGTATTCCCTGCAGTATATTGGCCATTCTACAGTAATGGGTTATCATTACACCTTTTGGGATTCCTGTAGCGCCTCCGGTAAAGGCGAGAATGGCCAAATCCTCCATCGGGTCAATTTGAACTTCGGGGGGGTTGGGCTCGTATTTTGCTATCAAGTCTCTAAACTGATACACCCCTGGGACCTCTTTTACCTCTGGTTCTTCTAAAGAGTAATCCTTGTCCGATGTGATAATTATGTTCTTAAGTTTTGTCTTGCCCTTTATTGAATTAACGATGTCGAGAGATTGGTCCCAGCAGATTATTGTCTCAGCTCCAGATTCAACTATCTCGTGTTGCAGGGTCTCGGCTCGCAACATTATGCTACAGGGGACATGTACTGCACCGGTCTTTAATATCCCGAACTCGCTTATGGCATATTGGGGACAGTTTGGCAGCATCACCACTACTTTATCATCCTTCTTTACCCCCAGGTCGGCGAGAGCAGTGGCTAACTTATTAACGTCGAGCCTCAACTCCCTATACGTTATTATTCTCCCCAAGTAGTTAATTGCACTGGTGCTAGGATATTTATCCGCTGAATCATCTAAGATCTTGTACAGGGGTATACTGGGGTAAGGCTCCATTGTTTCCTTGAGCTTGGACGGCCCCAATTTGTAGCTTTTAATCCAGGGTTTATCGGCATAAGTTACTTTCTCTGCCATACTCTTTCCTCCAGAACTGAGATAGCTTCTCGCTGTTGACCATCATGGCCTATTTGCCCCAAATATCGGGGATCAATTCTGCTAGGTCTAACTCTCGAAGTTTCTCCCGGGTTGGTTTGCCCGTTGCCTTGTCCCATCCTCGATACTCGTAATAGGCTGCCAAGAGTGGTGCTGGGTCATATACTTGGCCAGCCGCCGGGCCTTCGGGTAGTGGCTCCTCTAATAGACGCTTTGGCAGGCTATCATCAGCGGGGGTCAGTCCTTCTCTTATATTATATGCTCTTGCGAGGTTAACCACCCTCTCTCCGGTCTTCATAAATTCATCCACGCCGAATTTCCAGCCGGTAGCATGAGCTATCAATTCAACCCACTCGTCTGCGGCTAAACTCAACCCCATGAATTTGCACCCCCCGGCACAATCAAAGAAGGTAAGTGCATCCTCCAGGTCCTTAACAACCTTGGCCTCTTTTGGATTTTCAGCAAATACATCTTCGATGGTGCTTTCCTCGACAATGAGGAAGGGCATGTTGAGAAATGCTGGGCCCTGTACGTAGGCTGTCATATGATCGCCGCCCCGATTTGCGACCGCAAATCCTAGCCCCGTTATCTTAGCAGCCCTTGGGTCGTAGCACGGCATCTCCAGGCCCTTAACATTCATGGCAAATCTTTCCGTTCCTTTGCCCAGCTTCTTTGCCATTCCTTTGGTACCTTCGGCCAGTAAGTCGCCAATGCCCTCTCTTTTGGCTATCTTGTGTATCAGCTCAACCATGATGGCTGCGTCGCCAAAATTTATCTCCAGCCCGCCGGTGTCCGATTTGGTGAGTATCCCTTTCTCATAGCACTCCATGGCAAAACCTATGGTGCTACCTGTGGAGATGGTGTCAAGACCGTAATTATCGCATAGGTAATGCGCCATTGTGATCGCTGCCAGGTCGTCAATGTCGCACATACAACCGCATGTCCCGATGGTTTCATACTCTGGGCCCTCTCCCTTATTGCCTGCATATGGCCCTGTTTTGATTTCGGTTACTCTTCCACACTTAATCGGGCAGGCAAAGCAATTTTTCCTGTCAACAAGAAGCGTTTCATTAAGTGCCGTTGCGTTAATCTTTTCTATATTGTGAAAGACACCGGTCTGCCAGTTTCTGGTGGGGAGTCCGCCGCGGACATTCACCATATCGATTACCACGGTTGTTCCAAATGTCTCCATGGCTATTTTGAGCATAGACTCATCGAGCAGAGCGTACTGTTTCTTTGCCACCGCGGTGAAAGCGGCCTGATTGGCGAGTTTGACTGCCTTCGACCCTTTTACTGCGATGGCTTTTAAGCGCTTCGACCCCATTACCGCGCCCATACCGCATCTTCCCGCTGCTCGATGCTCATCGTTCATGATGGCGGCATACCTGACCAGATTCTCGCCGCCGATTCCAATGCAGGCAACATTATATTCCTTGCCAAGTTTTTCTTTTAGCAGGCTTGTTGTTTCTTGAACACTCTTGCCCCAGATATCCTTCGCGCCTTTAAGCTCTGCTTTTCCATTAACAACTACAAGGTAGACTGGTTTTGGTGAGACACCCTCAAAAATTATCCCGTCAAAACCTGTCTTCCTGAAATCCGATCCCCAATAACCAGCGGAGTTTGATTGCGCCCAAAAGCCAGTCAAAGGGGATTTGGCGACTACGCTGTATCTCCCGGTGCTGGGCGATGGAGTACCCGTTAGGCACCCCGTCATGAATATGAGCTTGTTTTCCGGACCTAGCGGGTCAACTCCTGCCTTAACCTCATCATAAAGATACTTGGTGGCTAGCCCGCCGCCGCCTAAGTACTTCTTGGTCCAGTCTTCGGGAATATCTTCATCAGTAACTGTCCCCTTTGACAGATTGACCCTCAGAATTTTTCCCATGTATGAAAACATTTTTGCCTCCTCAGTAGTGGGATTTCTACTCCGCATTCTACGCTTAAAGCTTATTGTTTGTCAATAACCAATCTTGAAGAGTATGGTATATTTTAGGGCAAATTTTAAATATTTCACAAGAAGTGGTGCTTCTCTATGGGCTCGTTTTTATAGTTGAGCTGAGTCGTGGTTGCAGCAATTACACAGAATATGGAGGATATAATAGAGTTACTGATTGAGGAAAGCGGGAAGCGATGGTGAGTCTCTCGGAGCCCCCTTTACTGATCTCGTTCAGATAGATAGGTGACACTTGATAGGAGATGAAGGGGTGGGGCGCTGGAATTCCAACAGCGTGGCTGATTATCATCCCTTTGATAAACTTCTACTGGCTGTGGAAGTTCTCCGAGGGCGTGGGGAAGGTGACCAGGGGGGCAATGAGTGGTGCTGTGGCTTTTATACTGCTGTTTTTCCTAAGCGTTATCGGAATGGCGATAGTCCAGAGTTCGCTAAACAGAGTCCCTCGTAAGAAACCAGCGAAACGTCCTAAACAATAAGGCCTCGAACTGGAAGTTCGAGGCCTTGGTTTTAGTCTACTAAGCTCAGCGCGGCCAAGCTACTCTTGA
>CAZYLE010000100.1:3966-6303 GCA_964648675.1 uncultured Dehalococcoidales bacterium | reverse complement strand
AAAAACAGCGCCAATGCGGCTCATAGTTGCACCCTCAGTGCCTCAGCTACAATATTCATATCCTTATCGCCGCGCCCGCTCAGGTTCACCAGGATGGTGTGGTCTTTCGATAGCTGACGTGCGAGTGTGGTGGCGTAGTAGATAGCATGAGCAGGCTCGAGGGCGGGTATGATACCTTCCTGCTGGCTCAACAATTGGAACCCTTCAAGGGCTTCATCATCGGTTACGGCAACATAGCTTGCCCGCCCACTCTCCTTATAGTAGCTATGCTCGGGGCCGACTCCGGGGTAATCGAGACCTGCTGAGATGCTATGGGTCTGGCGAATCTGTCCCGCCTCATCCTGGAGGATGTAGGATTTTGTGCCATGAAGTACCCCGATGCTTCCTGCAGACAGGCTGGCACCGTGCTTCCCGGTATCAAGGCCCAGTCCGGCGGCTTCAACCCCGATCAACTTAACATCATGGTCGTTGACCAAAGGGTGAAAAAGCCCCATGGCATTGCTGCCGCCGCCGACACAGGCGATGGCATAATCGGGCAGACGGCCGGTAGCTTCGATGGTCTGCTGACGCGCCTCCCTACCGATGACCGACTGGAAATTGCGTACCATCATGGGATAGGGGTGGGGTCCTACGACGCTCCCCAGTAGGTAGTGAGTAGAATCGACATTGGTCACCCAGTCGCGGATTGCCTCGTTGATGGCGTCCTTCAGGGTTCGGCTGCCGCTGGAGACTGGTCGCACTTCAGCGCCAAGCAGCCTCATGCGGAAGACATTTAACGATTGGCGGCGAATGTCCTCCTCTCCCATATACACGACGCACTGAAGCCCGAGCATGGCGCAAACGGTGGCGGCAGCTACGCCATGCTGACCTGCCCCTGTCTCGGCGACGACTCGTCTCTTTCCCATGCGCTCAGCCAGCAAGCCCTGCCCTACAGTGTTGTTAATTTTATGGGCGCCAGTATGGGCCAAATCCTCCCTTTTTAAATAAATCCTGGCACCCTCACAGTGCTCAGTGAGCTTGGCGGCGAAGTAAAGGGGCGTGGGTCTGCCGACAAAATCTCGGAGTAGTTCAGCCAGGCGCTGTTGAAATCCTGCATCCCCTTGCGCTTCCCGGTAGGACTTCTCTAAATCTTCCAGGGCGGACATCAGGGTTTCCGGGGCAAAGCGGCCTCCGAATTGACCGAAGTGACCGAGGTCATCGGGTAATTGGGATAATATCTTATCGGCCATCTTCCATCCTCACTGTTTGGATAAAATTCTCAATCTTGGAGGCGTCTTTTGCCCCGTTGGTTTCCACGCCGCTGGAGACATCCACTCCCCAGGGCCTGGCTGTTTGGATTGCCTCTCCCACATTTTGCGGCGAGAGGCCACCAGCGATAATCACGGGGAATCTGTGGGAAACCTGCCTTGCCAGACGCCAGTCGAACGTCTGCCCGGTGCCTCCGTAGCTCCCTTTAACATGACAATCCAATAGGCAAACATAACTTTGCCCCAGCAATTGTCGGCCACTGTTTATTTCAGCGATGATATCCTCGCTATCCTGCTGGCTTCGTACCCTTATAGCTTTAATAACCTGCTTCTCGATGTCTTTCAAGTAGTCCCAGGGCTCGTCGCCGCTTAACTGCACCCAATCGAGCCCGCAGTATTCTGCGACATGGTTCATCTCAGAGGGGGGCATGTTGACGAAAACGCCGACTATTTGAGGGCGGGCTTTTAGTTCCTTAACGGCCAGAGCGATCTCTCGTGCCTTCTCGATGCTCACTCGGCGTTTCGATGGGGCGAAGACCATTCCTATAAAGTCCGCTCCTGCTTGCGCTGCCGCTAGGGCATGGGGAACCTCAGTGATACCGCATATCTTTACCATGGTCATAGGAGCTCCTTTATTTTTTTTGCTATATCGCCAGCGGTAACCAGAGCCTCACCGACGAGAATGGCATCAACTCCCCACTCCCTGAGCATCTGGACGTCGCCGCGATCCTCTATGCCGCTTTCGCTGACCACTATGCAGTCCAGGGGCACCAAGGGGCGAAGCCGCTTTGTGGTGGCAAGATCGGTGGTAAAGGTATTCAGGTCGCGATTATTGATGCCGATGATGTGTGCCCCGTTTAGGAGGGCGCTCTTAACTTCGGCCTCGTTATGAACCTCCACCAGACACTGCATGCCCAGGTTATGGCTGAGTGAGAGCAGTTCTCTTAACTGCTCGTTGCTCAAAATGGCGACGATGAGAAGCAGGGCATCAGCGCTAAAAGCGCGAGATTCATGGACCTGATAGGCGTCGAAGATGAAATCCTTTCTGAGCAGAGGGATTTTGCTCCCTTGCAGTTCCTTGCTAATGGCG
>CAZYLE010000100.1:0-3956 GCA_964648675.1 uncultured Dehalococcoidales bacterium | reverse complement strand
AACAGATATAGCCGCGGCGCCATTTTGGGCGTATGTCCGGGCTAATTTCACTGCATCGAGATCAGGGCGGATCGGTCCCTTTGATGGCGATGCTCTCTTGACCTCGGCGATAAGCTTGACACCATCTCCCTGGAGGGCGGAGGCAAAATCTAGAGGCGGCGGCCTTTTTGAGCTAAGCGCCTCTAATTCAGATACAGGTACGCTCAGCTTGCTTCTTGCCAGGCTCTCCTTCTTTGACTTAACGATTTCATCCAGTATCATTTTTCTGACCTTTGCTAAAAGCGACTAGAGACGTTGGCTGAGCGCAATAAGCTTCTCGAGTTTCTCCGACGCTTTGCCGCTGTCTATCGCCTGTGCGGCGATTTGGATACCCTGCTTAAGGTTTTCCGCTCCATCGCCGGCTACCAACGCAGCCGCAGCATTTAGCAGAACGATGTCGCGGTGGGGCCCGGTTTCGCCTGCCAGAACGCGGCGTATTATCGCGGCGCTCTCCTGAGGTGGCCCGCCTCTGAGGCTTGACATGCTTACCCTGCGGAAGCCAAACTCCTCCGGGTCTATAAGATACCTTGTAATCTCGAACTCTTTTAGCTCACAGACCGTGGTTTGGCCTCCCAGCGTAATCTCGTCCAGGCCATCCTCGCCATGAACCACCAGGGCGTGATGGCAACCGAGGAGGCTGAGCACCTCAGCCATTTTCATCGTCAACGCCCCATCGGCTACCCCCAGCAACTGGGACTCAGCGCCAGCGGGATTGGTCAGGGGGCCGAGGATGTTGAAGACGGTGCGGATTCCGATCTCCCGCCTGGCGGGTGAGGCGTACTTCATCGCTGGATGAAAGATGGGGGCAAACATGAAGCCAATGCCAACCTCATCAAGGCACTTTTCGACCCCCTCGGGGCCCAGGTCTATCTTAACCCCCAAAGCATCGAGAACATCGGCACTCCCGCAACCGCTGCTAATCCCGCGATTGCCATGCTTGGCAACCTTGAGGCCGGCAGCGGCGACTACAAGGGAAGCGGTAGTGGAGATGTTGAAGGTCTGGGATGCATCGCCTCCCGTGCCGCATGTATCGACCACTGGTCCGGATGTGGCTACAGGTATAGCCTTCTCTCTCATCGCTCTGGCCATACCGGCGATCTCGTGCACCGTCTCTCCCTTGAGCCTCAACGCGGTAACGAAAGAGCCGAACTGGGCTGGTGTGGCCTCACCGTTCATTATCTCGTTCATCACCTCCGCTGCCTGCTCCATGGTGAGCGAGTTTCCCGAAACTAATATGTCAATAGCTTCCCTTATCATTGACTTGCTCCTTCATTCATTCTGACGTTGCTGTTAGCGAAAGAAAATTCCTGAGTATATCCTTGCCCACCTCGGTCATGATGGATTCGGGGTGAAATTGGACTCCCTCTACTGGATATTGTCGGTGCCTCAGCCCCATAATGATACCCTTTTCTGTCCAGGCAGTCACCTCCAGGCATTCAGGGAGGCCCTGTGGCATCACCACCAGGGAATGATAGCGAATCGCGGGGAAGGGACTGGGCAGCCCCTGAAGTATCCCCTTTCCATTATGATGAATCAGCGAGGACTTGCCGTGCATAATCTCACTCGCCCGTTCCACCACTGCGCCATAGGTATAGCCGATGCACTGGTGGCCGAGGCAGACGCCGAGAATGGGGGTTTTAGGCCCAAAATGGCGAATGACATCATTTGAGATGCCGGCCCGGTCGGGAGTTCCCGGCCCTGGGGAGATCACGATGCGCTCTGGCGACATCTCCTCGATATCAGCGATAGTGAGCTTGTCATTGCGCAGCACCTGAACTTTTTCACCCAATTCGCTCAGGTACTGGAAGAGATTGTAGGTGAAGCTGTCATAGTTATCGATAAGTAGAAGCATTTAGATACTCTCTGCCTGTTCAATGGCCTTGACAAGGGCTTGAGCCTTATTCATGCTCTCTTCATACTCACGCTCGGGGATGCTATCGGCTACGATCCCGCCGCCTGCCTGCACAGAGGCAGTGCCATCGGTCATTACAATAGTGCGGATGGTTATCGCCGTGTCGAGGTTGCCTGAGAAGCTGAAGTAGCCCACTGCCCCGGCGTATGGGCCCCGCTTATCCCGCTCCAGTTCAGCGATGATCTCCATGGCGCGGACCTTAGGGGCACCCGATACAGTGCCGGCGGGGAAACATGCCCTTAGGGCATCGAACTGATTCAGATCGTGGCGGAGCTTCCCCTGAACATGCGACACCAGGTGCATTACATGCGAGTAGCGCTCCACATCCATGACCTGGGTAACCTCGACCGTGCCTGGCTGTGAGACCCGACCAATGTCATTACGCCCAAGGTCGAGTAGCATGATGTGCTCAGCACGTTCCTTTTCATCGTTCCTTAGCTCCTCCTCCAGAGCCAGGTCCTCGGCCGGATTTGCTCCACGAGGACGTGTCCCGGCGATGGGATGGGTTGCCACTACACCGTCCTCCACCCTCACCAGGAGCTCTGGCGAGGCGCCGATGATGTGACAGTCATCCAGGTGAAGATAATACATATACGGCGAGGGGTTTATACTTCTCAGCGCCCGATAGATTTGAAAGGGCTCGGCAGTGGTGGTTTTGCTAAGTCGCTGAGAAAGGACCACCTGAATAATCTCTCCAGCCTCAATATACTCTTTCGCTTGAGCGACACCGGCTTCGAACTCAGCCTTGGAGATATTGGAAGCGACAGGGGCATGGGTGGTAGCGATCCTGCGAGATTTCCTTCTTGCTTGCTGAATAGGTTGGCCTAATCTCTTTACTAAAGTGTCGATCCGTACCACTGCCCTGTGGTATGCCTCCTCTATATCGCCTTCCAGATATGCGTGGCTGACGACCTTAATCTTATGGGTCAAGTGGTCGAAAACGAGAACGGTATCGGCAAACATGAAGAGGGATTCTGGCAGGCCAAAGGGGTCGGAATCGGGCGAAGGCAAATCTTCAAAGTGTCTCACCGTCTCATAAGCGAGATAGCCTACCGCTCCGCCGTGAAAGCGAGGCAGGCCGAGTAGTAAAACTAGCTTGTATTTATCTAGCTCATTCTGTATCGCAAGCAAGGGGTCGGGCGTCTCACCGCTTGCCTTGAGAACGAGATAGGGTTCAGAGCCAATAAAGCTATAGCGCGCCAATCGCTCCCCGCCCTCTACGCTCTCCAGGAGGAAAGAATAAGGATTGCGGGCTACCTTGAGGTAGGCGGAAACTGGCGTTTCAAGGTCAGCTTCTATCTCACGATAAACCGGCACCAGGTTGCCGTATCTCTTCAGTTGTCGTACCTCGTCTAATGCCGGGTAGTACATAGTATTTCCCCCTTAATAAAAAAGCCTTCGCCCTTTGAAGGACGAAGGTTTCAGCTTCGCGGTGCCACCCTCATTACCCCGATAAATCGGGGCATCTCTTTCAGGTACGCCCCGAGGCCAACAGATTAGCCTATATCGGGGGATACCCTGGGCTCTGATAACGGTGCCCTCTCCGTCAAATCCTACTTACCAGCGTTCAAGACGCTTAGCTTTCGGTTTGCCACTCCCAGGCCCATTCGCACACCTGCGCTGGTATCGGCTCGCACCTAACCCGACTCTCTGACCCTCGCTTAGCGACTACTACTCCTGTTCGCCGTCTTTTCTTTATTCTATTGTTGACGAAGTATAGCAAAAAGACTGGGTAAAAGTCAAGTGTCTCACTAAACCTGGGGAAGCTGCCAGAACTTGCCCTCGCTCTTTATAGAGGGGGCGAGAACCATCTCGGTTCGTTGCATCTCTTTGATGGATAGAGCGCCGCACATCCCCATGGAATTGCGAAGCGCTCCAATGAAATTCTGTGTCCCGCCGGTGACCGTGGCTGGACCGAAGAGGATCTGCTGTAGACTGCTGTTGCTACTCACCTTGATTCTTGTCCCCCGGGGCAACGCTGCGTGGGGAGTAGCCATGCCCCAGT
>CAZYLE010000099.1:0-6318 GCA_964648675.1 uncultured Dehalococcoidales bacterium | reverse complement strand
TGATGGGTCTGTAGATGTGGTTCTCCTCTTCGATGTCTTTCATTTGCACTATTTTGCACTGGCAGATGACAGAAGAAGATTACTAGATGAAATTTATAGAATTCTGAAACAGTCTGCATTTATTTCGGTATGGCCAAAACATATGGAATCTGATGCTGAGGCTGAGATAAAAAATGCAAACTTTTATTTTGAAAGGGAATTGTCTGAGACACTTATTCATGATAATGAAAATCTGGAAAAGGGCAAGATTTTAAACTTCAGGAAAGGGTGATGAAATATTAACGAAGGCTATAGATGATGATTTGGTTTGTACTAAGGTTGAGATAATAGCATGACATTGCCAGAGCAGGCAGGGCGCGATTTGATATGTTCCTAATAGTTATTACCCAAAAATCAATCTGGAAGGAGAAAGTATGAGCAAGGTAGTTGAGATAACAGACCAAAATTTTGAGAAGGAGGTACTGAACTCGGACCTCCCTACAGAGGTGGACTTCTGGGCGCCTTGGTGTGGCCCATGTATGATGGTTTCGCCGATATATGACAAACTCTCGGAGGAATACGATGGCAGGTTCAAGTTCTGCAAGCTGAATGTGGATGAAAACCAGCGTACGGCAGTGAAATATCAGATTATGAGTATACCCATGCAGATGTACTTTGCTGATGGCGCGAAGGTCGACGAAATCCTTGGCGCATTTCCCGAGCATACCATCCGGGCAATGGTTGATGGCATCCTCCAGAGTTTTCCAACTGACGAAAAGGGCAGGCTTAAAGTGATTTTCACTTCGTGGGTTGAGCACAACAAAAAACATAGTGATAAATTAGATAAATGGATAGCGAAAGCGGATAACCCACAGGCCAACCCAGTCTATAATAGCACATTACAGGCAGTACAAGAATTGAAAAAAGCCAATGAGAGGCTATCCCAAGCGTTGATAGAACTGGAACGAGGGGGCAAATAAAGTAGAGGTCGATGAAAATGGCTATCTCAGCAAAAGTGGGTGTAGGTTAGACTTCAATTGGCAGCGCTTTTAGCTGCGACAGGGCAAAAATCATATTGAGGTGAAAGTATGGGGAATCGTCTTTCCTTTCGGGATTATGCCATTGTCGCCTGTGGCACGCTTAATATGGAACTGAACCATCTCAAGAATAGTTGCCTCTTGGATGCGAGGAAGATTCTGTATACCAAGCCCGGGCGTCATGAGATCCCCCGTGAACTTGAGAGCCAACTGATAAGACAAATTAGCAAAGCCAAGACATATGCGTCAAACATCATCGTGGTATATGGCGGCAAGTTCTGCTACGTAAACGCCGATGATCTTTATCGCAATATAGACACCATAATACAGGAGCAAATAGAGCTGGGGTTCGAGATATCGAGAATAAAGGCTACACACTGTGTCGATATGCTGGTCGGTGTCGAAGAAAGAGGGAGAATAGCCCAAGGTAGAGACATTTATTGGCTGACTCCAGGATGGATGAAATACCGACACTATGTATACCAGGATTGGGATAGAGGTCTGGCGAATGAGAACTTTCCCAAGCATACTGGCGGAGCCATCATGCTGGACGCAATAGGGTATTATGATGATATTGCACAAAACAATCCAGAGGAACTTCTGGAATTCTCAGACTGGATGGGGATTCCCATAGAACCCTACACCGCTACTCTGGATCGGCTGTTGGCCTTGCTTGCAGATGAGGCAAGATCTCAGAAGCAAGTGGCTCCAGGTTCTTAATCAAATCAAAACAGCGCCCGAGAGACTGAGCGGCAAGAAGGAGGAGAACCATGGATGTCATGGAAGCCATTACGGGTAGACGAAGTGTCAGGAAGTATACCCAGGAGCCTGTCTCTGACGAGGAGCTTGGACAGATACTGGAAGCCGGAAGGTGGGCACCTTCACGGGGTAACAGCCAGCCCTGGAAGTTCGTGGTCATGAAGGACGAACGGGTGCGCAAGGATTTGGCCGCGGTAATCTCCACTGGGAAGTTCCTGTCCGAAGCGCCTCTAGGGGTTGCAGTCGTAGTCGACCCTGAGTCGTCGAAACACCCGGAGCAAGAGGGGGCAGCAGCCACGCAGAACATGCTCTTGGCGGCGCGTGGGCTGGGCCTGGGAACTTGCTGGATCAGCGTTCATGGCACGGATTGGGAAGAGGCGGTGCAACGGATGATCGATGTTCCGACTGGGCAGTGGGTAATATCGGTAGTTTCAATCGGACACGCCGCTGAAACCCCAGAAAAGGGACGGAAGGGATTGGGCGAGATTGCTTTTATTGACAAGTACGGTCGTGGCCAGTTGAGTGGCCCAAGCGCATAGATTACAGGCGATGAACTCAAGCCACAAAAAAGGGCACGGCGACGATATTGCAACTCCTGTTGGTCTAAGGTTGAGAAGACGCTACACACGAGAGGACGAGAGCTACGTAGGGCAGGGATAGATGTACATCGGTGAGCGGAAGCCTTGAACATATCGGCCAGGCTGCAAGTGTGAATGGGTGAGTAAGCAGTAATACTGGAGGAAAATATCAAAGAAGGCTCGTGGCCATGCAGCCTCGCTGACTAAAGTCAAGACTTATAAAACTGTAACTCGGACATCCACCACGGAATGGCGCATGTTACGACCGAGGTAGTGCACAATTGACGAAAATAGCTTAAACTCTTTGACGTAGAAAAGGAGGAAGTATGACGAAGGTAGTTGCGGTAAACGGAAGCCCTAAGATGGACAAGGGCAATACGCATGTGATCGTCGAGCCTTTTATCGAGGGGATGAAGGAAGGGGGGGCCGAGGTTGAGATTTTCTACACCAAGAAGCTCGACATCAAGCCGTGCCAGGGGGAATTTATCTGCTGGAATAAGACCCCGGGCAAGTGCTGGCAGAAGGATGATATGCAATGGCTGGTGCCCAAGATCGGCCAGTCTGATATCCTGGTTCTGGCCACTCCGCTCTACCTGGATGGCTTGTCAGGGCCGATGAAGATGCTCATTGACCGTGTGCTCCCTCTGATACACGGGCCACTTGAGCTACGCGATGGTCACTACCGTCACCCCTTGCGTGAAGAATATAAGCGAGGCAAGCTAGTGCTGGTATCCAACTGCGGATTCTGGGAGATGGACAACTTTGACTCGATGGTCGTCCATGTGAAAGCCATATGCAAGAACATATCGAGGGACTATGCCGGTGCTTTGCTCAGGCCCCATGGTGGGGCGCTTAGCGTCATGAAGGATCTGGGTGCGCCAGTGGAGGATATCTTCGAGGCGGCACGCGACGCCGGACGCCAGATTGTACGGGATGGCGCAATTAAGCAAGAAACCCTGGAGACTATCAGCCGCGAGATTATGCCATTCGACATGTACTTCGACGCCGTCAGCAAGTTCCTCACCCCTACCGAGGCTGCCAATCAGATCTAGCACGCCTGTAGGAAAACGGCCCTGCTCTTAACACGTGAGCCCGCGGGGCCAAAATGTCGACGTGGTGCGCCGGCAGCAGGGTGCGCTGGCTTTGCAGAATGCTCTGGATATGCATCACGCTCTCGCGCATACATTCTATTCCATCTGCGCGGTCCCCAATCGTTCCGTAGCCAGCATGAATGGTGTTTTCGAGGGGCTGAAGGCCGATGTGGTGTGGTCGTAATTAAGGTTGGTAGCGGTACATTTCTTTCTGTCAACGCTGCGCGTCAACTGCGAAATTCGTCGACTTAATAGGGAGATAAGTATCCGGGCGTGAGCAAAGGTATTCTATGGCAAAATCAGGTTTTTCTGATTCAGTACTGTATTGCCGATAGAGATGCTTGTAGATAAGGGAGTATGGCAGCGGAATGCTAGGAGATGGATGAGGGATTATTTGTCTATGGCTCTTCTGGTTTCAGTAATTACTTGGAAGACTATTTCCATGAAAGGGCAGAGGTAAAATTCCTGGAATCAAGGATTTAAGGAAATGACTAACAGAGGAAACGCGGCTAATAGCGGTGGGCTGATGCCTTAACGAAGGATCCATAACTATTCAGCTATGCTTGTCAGCCAAGTTCCAGGAACAAACCGGAAGCTAGACGATATGCTATACTATGCGGACTGAACGGGTCAGTCGGAGAATATTATAAGGAAAAGGAAGGGGTGCGTCGAGATATTCATTCGCACTCTTATTTATAAGAATCTTCTATGAATAGGATAATTAGGAACCATCAAGGAGATGCAGCGGGCTTTGCACGTATTCAAAGACGATTAAAACTATCGCTGGCTCAGGTGCTCGCGACCAAAAAAACGGTGGCACAGCGCACCGTTCCCATGAATTGATATCTGCCTTTGCCATTGGCAATTTTCGGAATAATTGATCAATCGAAGAGTTAGGGCAAATATAAAAACGGCGTAAGCCCACGTTCATTGCTGAGGAGGGCATAATGAGTTCCGAAAAGAAGAGCACGACAAGTGAGGAGATAAAGATCGTCAGGACAACAACGGCGTTCGACTGCGGTGGGCGTTGCCCGCTCAGGCTGCATGTTAAGGATGGCAGGATCATCAGGGTCGAGGGCGACGATGCCCCAGAGCCAGAGCAGCTAAGGGCCTGCTTGAGGTGTCGGGCCTACCGACAGGAGATCTATCACCCGAACCGCATCATGTACCCCTTGAAAAGGACGGGGGCCAAAGGGGAGGGAAAGTTCGAACGGATTTCATGGGATGAAGCCTTGGAAACGATAGTCGGGGAGCTTAAACGAGTTAAGGACACCTATGGTAACTCCAGCATTTTTTTGATGGGTGGTGGCGGGTATCTGGCTGCCCTCCATAGCGGCGTCAGGGCCGCGGCTAAATTGCTCTCCATGTTCGGAGGTTACACCACCAGCTATGGAAACGTTTCATCTGAAGGCTCGGTATGGGCGGTGATGGCCCAGTACGGCTCGGTCATGGTCGGCCACAGCCGGGAGGACTTTCTTAACTCCAAGCTGATCATTATGTGGGGCTGGGATCCGGCGAGGATGATTTCCGGCACAAACACCATGTATCATCTGATAAAGGCTAAGGAAGCCGGGGTCAGGATCATCTCTATTGACCCCCGGTACCATGATTCCGCAGCGACCTTGGCCGATCAATGGATACCGATCAGGCCTGGCACCGATACGGCCATGATGGTGAGCATGGCCTATGTGATGATTAAAGAGGGTCTCCACGATCAGGAATTTCTGGATAAGTATACGGTTGGGTTCGACAAGTTCAGGGATTACGTTTTAGGTATTGAGGATGGAGTTGAGAAGACACCAGAGTGGGCTGAAGCCATTACCGGGGTTCCGGTGTCAACGATTGAGCTGCTGGCCAGGGAATATGCAACCACCAAACCGGCAGCCCTGATGGACTGCCAGGGGCCGGCGCGTAGCGCTATGGGAGAGCAGTACAATCGATGTGCCATGACCCTGACCGCTATGACCGGGAACGTCGGCCGCCACGGAGGAAGCGCGGCTGGTGGGCTTATGGGTATACCCATAGGCCATATGTTCCGCGCTTCCGGAATCCCAGGTCTGAGAAACCCGGTCGAGGCTGGCGGCCCCTCAATTCGAGGCACCCTTGACCTGGGGCTTCGCCTGGTTCGCCGGGTGCATATCAACAGGGTATTTGATGCGATCCTGGAAGGAAAGGCAGGAGGTTATGCGGCAGACATCAAACTGGCCTGGTGCGTTGGTGGCAACCCATTAAATCAACTGGGAAATACCAACAAAGCCGCTCGGGCGCTAAAGGCTCTTGAGTTTCTCATCGTTTCGGAGCTATTTGTGACTCCAACAGCCAGGTTTGCCGACGTCGTACTGCCGGTAACCAGTGCTGCCGAGCGCAACGACCTCACCCGCCCCTGGCCCTCCGGCCCCTACTATACCGTTGTTAATAAAGCCATTGAACCATTGGGGGAATGCAAATCGGATTTTGACATAGCCTGTGAGCTGGCGGAGAAGATGGGCTTTGCGGACTTCAATACTCGTTCGGAGGACGAATGGCTCAGATCATTCATTGAGGAGAACGCGGAGACCGGCGAGCAAATCAAGGACTATGATAAATTCAGACGTGAAGCCGTCCATCGGGTCAAACTTGCCGAACCCATTGTCGCCTTCAAGGAGGAGATTGAGAACCCAGAGGACAATCCCTTTCAAACCCCTTCAGGAAAGATTGAGATCTTTTCTCAGCGGGCTGCGGACATGGATAACCCGCTGTGTCCACCTGTTCCGAAATATGTAAGTACCTGGGAAGACCGAAACGACCCGCTGATAGAAAAGTACCCGCTACAGCTTCTCTCTCCCCATCCTAAAAACAGGGTGCATTCCCATATGAATGTTGATTGGCTTAGGG
>CAZYLE010000098.1:4735-6369 GCA_964648675.1 uncultured Dehalococcoidales bacterium | reverse complement strand
GTCACCCTGACCTTGAGCGAAGCGAAAGGGAAGTGTCTAGATTCTTCGCTTCTCTCAGAATGACAGATGAGCATTTGCTAAATTACCTGAAGGGTAAAAAGGGATCAGTTATAGCGGTTCATTGCCACCACAATCCCCTCGTTGAGCATGCAATAAATAGCTTCACATACCGTGGCCATAAGCTGAGATACGATTTCCCTCTCTTCGGCGGTGAATCCCTTCAAAACATAGGGGATCACATCGCCCTCGGGACGACCGATGCCAACACGGATCCGGGGGAACTCATCGCTTCCCAACGAAGCGATGATCGACTCAACCCCCTTATGTCCCGCCGAGCTACCACGCTCGCGGATACGCACCCTGCCGAGAGGCAAGTCCAGATCATCATAAATCACGAGTATATCATTAAGTGACACGCCGAACCAGTGAACCAGTGGGCCAACAGCCCGACCGCTCAGGTTCATGTAGGTCTGCGGCTTAGCAAGGACCACCATGTTACCGGCAACCTTGCCAGTGCCTAGCTTTGCCCTGAACTTTAGCTTTCTAATTGAGATCCCGTGTTTTCGAGCAAAGTGCCCCAGGCAGCGAAACCCAATGTTGTGGCGGTCATTGGCATAAGACCTGCCAGGATTTCCCAAGCCAACAATCAATTTCACCGTTTAACCAATAACAAGCTTCTTACCCAACTCCCGGCACTCGTCTAAAATTTCAGGAGCAGGTTTACCCTTGGCAAGGGGACCATCTACGACTTTCTTTAAACCAAAGGAACCAGCTATCTTCTCAATAGCTTCTATGGCGGCCCTTTTCTCCAAGGCCATGCTGGCGAAGGCAGCGAAAGGCTTACCATCAACCTTGCCACGGCAGGCTGGAAGAGTTCGGTCGAAGAAGTCTTTTACCGCTCCGGACATATAGCTAAAGTTGGTGGGTGAACCAAAGGCGACAGCATCACAGGCAATGAGGGCGTCAGCGGTGGCGTCAAATGCCCTTTTCACTGTAACCTCCTCCGCTCCGGCCCAGCTTGCCCCTTCGGCAACAGCCTCTGCCATCTGCTCCGTGCATCCTGTCTGCGAATGGTAGATAATGAGTACCTTTGCCATATACTGCCTCCTTTATTTGTCAGACTCTCGAATGAGGTGGAGGAACTCCTCCTCGCTGAGCTGCAGCGTTCCTAGCTCTCGCGCCTTGTCCAATTTGGCGCCAGCACCGTTCCCCACCACGAGATGTGTGGTTTTCTTGGTCACGCTTGAACCTGTGGAGCCACCAAGCTCTTTGATGCGCGCCTCAGCCTCGCTTCTTGCGAAGTTCCCCAGCTTACCAGTTATCACAAACTCCTTGCCCATAAGGGGCAGCTCTTTTTGCCCTACAGCCTCCTCCGCAAGTCTGACCCCGGCTTTCCTTAATTTATCGATAATCCGCAGATTGGATTCCTGCTGAAAGAAGCCACGCACGCTCTCCGCTATCTTGGGTCCAATAGTGGAGATGGATGCAAGCTCTTCCTCAGATGCCTTAGCCAGCTCGTCTACGCTACCAAAGTGGCTCGCTAAAAGCTCCGCCGTTTCGTCGCCGACGTGCCTGATACCCAAAGCGAAGATCACCCTGGATAGCGGACGTTCCTTGCTTTTCTCGATGGCACT
>CAZYLE010000098.1:0-4725 GCA_964648675.1 uncultured Dehalococcoidales bacterium | reverse complement strand
AAGGATATTATGAGCGCTCTTCTTACCCATCCGCTCCATCTCGATAAGCTCCTGCTCATGTTCGTGGAGGTAGTAAAGATCGCTAACGTCTTTTACTAGCCCTTCTTCGAGCAAAGCCGCTACTAGCTTCTCGCCCACCCCGTCAATATCCATTGCCGGGCGAGAGACGAAATGGGTCAGGCGCTCATATATCTGGGCGGGACAAGAGGCGTTGGTGCAGCGGGCTATAGCTTCTCCTTCAGGCTTGACCACCTCACCACCACAAACAGGGCAGCGCAAAGGCATAACGAACATCTCCTCCCTACCATTGCGCCTAGAGACCACAGGGCCCACCACTTGAGGGATCACCTCACCAGCGCGTTGCACCACTACTATATCGCCAATACGAATATCCTTACGCCTGATGTCGTCCTCATTATGCAAGGCCGCTTGCTTGATGGTAACACCACCCACCGAGACTGGCTCTAGGATGGCATATGGGTTGAGGCTGCCAGTTCGTCCCACACTTATTTCGATTCCTAACAGGCGTGTAGTAGCCTGAATTGCAGGAAATTTGTATGCGACAGCCCAGCGGGGGTCGTGACCTACTGTACCCAGCGCTTCCTGAAGCTCAATAGAGTTGACTTTTATCACAATGCCATCTGCCTCAAATTCCAGCCTCTCCCTATCCTTCACCCAGTGCTGATAGTATTGTTCAGCACCACCAATATCCAACGTACGAGCATTATAGGGGTTTATCTTAAACCCCAGGGACTTGATATATTCCAAGGTTTCCCAATGGGTCGATGGCGTCGTTCCCTCAGCCCAACCCAGGGCATAGATATAAATATCCAGAGGGCGCCTTGCGGTGATACGCGGATCAAGCTGGCGCACTGAGCCGGCGGCAGCATTTCTCGGGTTGGCAAAAAGCGGTTGGCCTTCTCGAGCCCTCTCCTCATTAAGCTTCTCAAAGCCTTTTTTTGATAGATAGACTTCACCCCTGACCTCAAATTCTTTCGGGGCGTCCTTGGGAACAGAAAGGGGTATGCTCTTTATTGTTCTCAAGTTCTGTGTGATATCCTCGCCACGATAGCCGTCGCCCCGAGTCGCACCTGTTGTAAGACGGCCATCGGTGTAGGTCAGGGCTACAGCAAGCCCATCTAGCTTAAGCTCGCAAACGAAATCTATATCACTCCCTGGGACCAGGTTCGACGTTCTCTTTTGCCAGGCATGGAGCTCTTCGTCGGAGAAGACATTGGCCAAGCTGAGAAGGGGAACACGGTGCTCTACAACACCAAAGGCTTCCACAGGCGCGGCACCCACCCGTTGAGTAGGGGATTCTAGGGTGATAAGCTCTGGGTGCTCCTCCTCCAGCCCTCGCAACTCCACCATCAGTTCATCATATTCAGCATCTGAGACCTCAGGACTATCCAATACATAGTAGCGATAGTTATGGTAGTTGATCTGCTCCCTCAGCTCTTCGATCCGCTTCTTGATATCTTCTCCCACCGCACACATCCCCTTGAAAATCAACAGAGTTTCCTAAGCTCCTTTTTCAAAACCTTGCCCATCAGGTTCTTGGGCAGGGCATCAATGAACTGCACCAACTTCGGCGTCTTGAATTTGGTGAGTCTCCTTTTACAATACTCAATCATCTCTTCATCGGTGGCCTTCTCTCCTGGTTTCAGGACCACAAAGGCCTTGATATCCTCGCCATATACCTCGTCTTTGATGCCTACAACCCCAACCTCAGCCACCTTGGGATGGGTCATAAGTACCTCTTCCACCTCCCGCGGGAAGATATTCTCTCCAGCCTTTATTATGAGATCCTTCTTTCGCTCGGTAATGAATATATATCCATCCTCATCCTTATAACCGATATCGCCAGTGCGGAGCCAGCCCCCCTTTAGCGCCTCAGCCGTCTCATCAGGCATATTCCAGTAGCCCCTCATTAGCGTGGGGCCGCGGAGTACTATCTCCCCTTCCTGACCAGGTGGCAGTTCGTTATCCTCATCATCGAAGATCTTTATCTCGACATCCTTCATAGGCAGGCCGATAGAGCCAGTCTTGACCAGCCCTCCGAGAGGATTAACCGAGTTATGGGCAAATGCCTCGGTAAGTCCCCACCCCTCATAGATAGTGGCCCCGAATTTTTCTTTAAAGGCCCTGGCGGTCTCCAACAATAGAGGTGCAGAGCCAGAGATCCATATAACGACAGAGCTCAGATCATACTTATCCGCTTCTGGGGACATGAGCATAAGCTGATACATCATAGGAACCGCCGTGACAATAGCCGGCTTGTATTTCTCTATAAGCCTGAAGAACTCTTCAACTTGGAACCACCTCATCAAGATAGCCTTTACCCCGATAGAAAGGCAGGTATTCATAGTAGCTATACCATAAGAATGGCACAGGGGAAGGGGGATTAGCATAGGAGGCAACTGTACATCACTAGGCACCTCCTGCATCTTAGCGTTGGAATAAAGAGCATTATGGGTGTGCATAACCCCCTTAGGTTTTCCCGTAGTCCCAGCGGTGTAAATCAGGATAGCTAACTCATCATCATCGGTTGCTGCAATGTCCAATTTATCAGAGCTCTCATCCACTAGCTTGGAATAATATACGGCGTTGGGCATCTCCTTATCGATGAGAATCAAGGTTTTTACCTCTGGCGCATTTAACCTGGCCTCCTCTACTTTCTCCAGATAGTCCGAACTGCTGATAACCACCACCGCCCCAGAATCCTGGTAGATATGAGTGGTTTCCTCCTCTCCAATGAGGAAGCTTATAGGAACGATTACAGCACCGATCTTCCATACTGCCTGGAAACTCTGTAAAACCTCCGGACAATTTGGGAGCTGGACAATAACCCTATCTCCTCTCTTGACCCCAAGCTTCTTCAATCCATTGCCCAACCTCCTCGCCACCCGGTCCATCTCCACATTAGTAAACTCCTCGCCCTCAAAATCCAGACTTACATACTCACCAAACTTCTTAATATTGTCATCAGCAACCTGCGCTACATTCATTTTTGCACCACCTTCGTAGATATCCTGGGACTATTCCCTTAAAGCTTCACCAGTTTCATAGTGTATACCTCAGGGATTGCCCCAAGCTGGAGAAGTTGCTCTTCACTAACGGGTTGGTCAAGCTCAAGCACCAGGAGCGCCCGCCCTCTAGGCTCAAGTCTGCCCAACTGCATAGAGCTGATATTGATGTCAGCGCTTCCCAGTATAGTGCCCACCGTCCCTATAAGCCCAGGACGGTCTCGATGATCACTAAAGATGAAATAGCCCCCTCTCGGCACTACATCTATCCAATAGTCGTTGACTCTGACTATGTGAGGTTCGCCCCTCATCACCGTGCCCGCTACTGTAGTCGCCTCAACACTGGTGGTCACCTCCAGTGTTATCAGATTGCCATAGTTTTCACAAACGGGATCCTTATACTCTACAACCTTCAACCCTCGCCTTTGGGCGATAATGTAAGCATTGACTAAATTAATCCGCTCTTCACTTATTGCCTCTAAAAGGCCACCGATGACCGCTGCCCTTAGCGCAGCTGTATCGTAATTGGCGATCTCCCCCTCGTATTTGATGCTAATAGAGCTCATTTGTCCTTCAGTTATTTGAGTGAGCATTCGCCCCAATTGCTGAGCAACACCTAAAAAAGGTGCAATCACGGAACGCGTCTCTGGCGTTATCAAGGGGGCATTTACAGCATATCTAACAGGCTGACCACTAAGTACAGCGATTATCTGTTCAGCTATATCAAGAGCGATAGTCGCCTGAGCCTCAGCAGTTGATGCCGCCAGATGAGGAGTAACCAGAATCCGATCATTCTTAAATAAAACGCTTTCCGTCGCAGGCTCTTCGACAAAGACGTCTATGGCAGCACCCGCCACCTTCCCCTCCTCAACAGCCTTGAAAAGTGCCTCTTCATCGATGATGCCACCACGGGCGCAATTTATAAACCGCACCGTTGGCTTAACCATCCCCAGTTCCTCAGCACCGATTAGCCCCCTGGTGGCCTCCGTAAGTGGCGTATGCAAGGTGACAAAGTCTGACTTTCTAAGAAGTTCCTTCAAGGAAACCAGCTCCACCCCCAGATTGCTGGCGTATTCGACCGAGACGAAAGGGTCATGAGCAATAAGACGCATCTCCAGTCCCTTGGCGCGCCGAGCTACTTCAGAGCCTACATTGCCCAACCCGATAATGCCCAATGTCTTATTCCTTATCTCAATGCCCATGAAGTCATGCCGGCGCCACACACCAGACCTTAGCACCGCGCAAGCTTGAGGTATATTGCGTGCCATAGCAAGCATCAAGGCCACAGTATGTTCCGCAGCGGCAATGGTATTCCCTGCGGGGGCATTGACCACCACGATGCCTTTTCTTGTTGCCGCCTCCAGATCAATATTATCCACCCCCACACCAGCTCTCCCGATTACCTGAAGTTTCTCCCCCGCTTCGATGATATCCGATGTAACTTTAGTCTCGCTTCTTACCACCAAGGCTTCATACTGACGAATGATACCCAAAAGCTCGTGGAAACCCATCCCCAACCTGACATCAACGCTAGCATAGGCGCTTAGCGCATCGATACCCTCTTGAGCAATGCGGTCTGCAATCAGAATCTTCATTTCTTTCCTCTCACCTTTTTCGCTCTTTTACTGGTTTTTGCGCTAAGGCCTCCTTGCCTCATAATATTCCGCTCCCTCTCCCTTGAAGGGAGAGGTTAGGTGAG
>CAZYLE010000097.1:0-6403 GCA_964648675.1 uncultured Dehalococcoidales bacterium | reverse complement strand
TCACTATGCCCGCTCCTGCTAAGACATCGACTACCTCTTCCCCATGGGCTGGTCCGAGCTTGAGGGCATCGCCAATAGGGGCGATTTCGACCTCACTCAGCACGCCCAATATAGCGGCAAGGACCTGAGCTACTTTGACCCCGACAGCGGTGAACGCTACCTCCCCTATGTCATCGAGCCCTCAGCCGGGGTAGACCGCTCGGTGCTCGCCTTGCTCATCGATGCCTACGCTGAGGAGCCCGACAAGGATGAGATGCGTGTACTGTTGCGCCTCAATCCCGACCTGGCCCCGATAAAGGTCGCCATCCTCCCCCTGAGCCGAAATGAAGCGCTGGTGCCGATGGCCAGGGGTGTCTATGCCGGGGTGCGCAAATGCTTCATGACGCAGTATGACGATGCCCAGAGCATCGGCCGCCGCTACCGCCGCCAGGACGAGATCGGCACCCCGTTCTGCGTCACCATCGACTTCGATTCGCTGGAGGACAATGCCGTCACCATCCGCGAGCGCGACAGCATGAAGCAGATCCGCGTGCCGCTGGCTGAGCTTAACATCACCCTAGAAAAGAAACTGTCCGGCGAGCCCCTCGATGTCCTGCCCCCTGGCGGCAAATACTGGCTCGGCTTTTAAGCTTGAGAGGACGAAAGCAACCTTTCTGGTATAATAGACCAAGATTCCCTAGCGGAGGTGGAAAGGTGCTAGTTAAGATAGAAACCTACTTTGACGGTGAGTTTTGGTGTGCCCGCGGGATAGGAGAGGACATATTTACACAGGGTAACACATTAGATGAGCTGTATGAGAATATCAAAGAAGCGGTATCAGTTCACTACGGCGAAATGGAAGAGCCTATTACCATCCTGACTCTATCCGAGGTAAGTTTGGCCGATGCCGAAGCTTCCACAGGTTAGCGGCAACAATATAGTTGCACTCCTGCAATCTCTGGGCTACGAAGTAGGCCCCTCCTGCCGTTCGTGGTGAGCCTGTCGAACCATGAACGGCCCACGGATTGGTGCGCCCGCACGGGAGAGGATAGAATGGACGTGAAGGAGTTCGCGATGTACGCCCTGAACGATGCACAGAAATACCTCATGCAGGCGCTGGACGGCCTCAGCGACAACGAGCTAATATGGGAAGAAGCAGCAGCCGAGGGCCAACCACGTCGCCTTCATCCTGTGGCACATTTTCCATGGAAAGAACCACCTCCTACAGTACAAGCTGCTGGGCGTGCCCCACATATGGGAGGAGTAGAGATGGCACCAGAGGCTGGAACTACCCTGCGACCCTCAGGGCGTCGGCTTCGGCTGTATTGCCAAGCAGGTGAATGATTTACCCTTAGTTCATCTTAGCGACCTTCTTGCTTACGGCTAGGCAGTAACCGATCGAATGCTTGACTACCTACAAAACGCCGACCCTGCTAAAATGGATGAAATAGCAAGGTCCGACGTGTTCGGCGACACCAGCGTGGGCAACCGCATAAGCCACCTAATCGTCGAGCTCGCCGAGCACACCGGCCAGATAGACTACATCCGAGGTATGATGCATATCTGAATCACGCGATGCACAGCTATTCGTTGAGCCCACAGAGCCCAACTGGGGTTTTCATCTGGAGGAGGAGCGGTCAAGCTAACCTAAGAAGCTTGTAGGAGGCAAGTGAGTGAATAAGCCTGCATTTAAAAGTGTACGCGAAAGGCTCGCGGGAGAACTGGATACCCTCGTCAAACAAGGGTGGAAGCTGCTAGAGTACCTGTCCAGTGGGAACCCGCAGCGATTCGCCTCCGAATATCAAGAGTGGTACACCCGCGCACTTGGGGCAGTGAGATAGCTGCTGCCGGATCGCCTGGCGGAGTTCACTGGTTTGTACCACGGCGAGACACGAAAGCAGCCAGACATCCTCACGTATTCGATAAGCGACTACGTTAGGGGATTGAAATTTAGGACGGCTTCGAATCAAGAGCAGGCATCAACCGCTGTCCACAATGCGTTTCAGCTCCAGGTCCTACTCGTGGCGTCTGCAGCAACTCGACTAGACGATATCCTATCAAACGTCAGGGGAGTTATTCAGGCCGAAATGCTTGATGACGAAATCGAAGCCGCCCAAGAACTCCTTCGATCAAATCATTTGCGCGCATCCGGTGCCGTCGCCGGTGTCGTATTGGAGCGACATCTCAAGCAGATGTGCTCGGCGCGCAGTCTAACGAGTAGAAAGAAGAGCCCCACCATTTCAGACTGGAATGAGCTCCTGAAGGAGGCTGGCGTTTTCGACGTACCGCAGTGGAGAGAGGTACAGCATCTGGCTGATATCAGAAATCTTTGTGATCACCTTAAGGAGCGTGAACCAAAAAAGGATGAAGTGTCGGAACTGATTCGCGGGGTAGATAAAGTGATAAAGACACTTTTCTAGAACTAGGCAATACTTCAGTTCTTATTCAGCAATAATGAGGTTTAGCGAAGAGTAGATGTGAACAGACGCGAAGCCATCGTCACCATCCAAGTTCAGCCCAACGCCAGGCGCAATGAGGTGGTTGGGTTTGAGGAGGGCGTTTTGCGCGTCAAGATCGCGGCGCCGCCGGTGAAGGGCAAGGCGAACAAGGAGCTTATCGACTTCCTCAGCAAGCTTCTTGGCGTTAGCAAAAGTAGCATTACCATAGAGAAAGGGCTTACCAGCAGGAGGAAGGTCATCGCTATAGAGGGGCTGAGCCAGGCGGAGGTCTTGCGAAGGTTAAGAGCCACATCCTAGGAATGAAGCCCTGATAGTTCAACGATGGCAATTGAGACGCAAAGCCCAATTGTCATTCTGAGGACACCGACTTGTCGGGGGACGAAGAATCTCGAGGGGACTGACGGAATAGTGCGTTCTGGCAGGCATGACGGTGAGATTCTTCCCCTTCGCTCTGTTCAGGGTCAGAATGACATGAAGGCGGACGGGCTCGGAACGACAGGCAGCCGGACGGGGCCACAATGACACGAAGCAACTGCCGAAGACATCGACAATGAGGCGGGGGGTCTGAGCCAGGCTGAAGTGATCAAGCTGCTGGCGAACCAATCATCGCCTGAGGAGGAGGTGCAACATGCTGGACAAGCTGCCAATCGACACCATCGCCGCCATCTTCGAGGCGCTGCCGGTGGAGGTCTCCTTCGTCGACAAGGACGACACCGTCAGGTACTACAGCAAGAGCGACAAGCGCATCTTCCGGCGGACGCCCTCGGTCATCGGGATGAAGGTGCAGAAATGCCACCCCCAGAAGAGCCTGCACAAGGTGAACCAGGTGCTGGACGACCTCAAGGCAGGGACAAGGGATGTCGCCCAGTTCTGGATCGACCTCAAGGGGCGGACGATACTGATACGCTATTTCCCCGTCCGCGATAGCTCGGGGAACTACATCGGCTGCCTGGAGGCCACTCAGGATATCACCGACCTGAAGAAGATAGAGGGCGAGAAGAGGCTTTTAGACTGACCACATGAGAATCATTCACTTCGCCGACCTGCACCTGGGGGTGTGGAATTATTGTTTTGAGCACTTTCCCCACAACCGTGCTATAATTATCTTCCTGGAGGTTATGGATGGAATACACCGTTGTCATCAGGAAGGCACCAGACGGCTTCTACATAGCTAGCTGCCCCGTGATTCCCGAAGCCCACGCCCAGGGTGAGACCCATGAGGAATGCGTGGCTAACATAAAGGAAGCGCTTGAGCTTTGTCTTGAATACCGCAAAGAGCGCGGCGAGGAAATCCCAAAAGAAGTTGACACGAGACAGATCACTGTTGCGATATGACAAAGCTATCCCCGCTTAAGGCTCGACAGGTTATTAGAGGACTTCATATGTTGGGATTCCAGAGAGTGAGACAAAAAGGTAGCCATGCTATATTTCATCACCAGGACTGTCGCCGCGTTTCAATTCCGATTCACCCCGCCAAAACCATTAGCCCTTATTTGCTCTCAGACATTCTGAAACAACTCGATATTGATGAGGATGAGTTCTTGCAAGCCATCGGCCGAAGGTAAAATTGTAACTTCGAAAATACATTCCCACACTTTATATTGGGTGGGTTGGAGCATCAACTCCAACCCTTACTAGAGTACCCCAATAAATCGGGGTAGGCTAAACTCTATTTTCACGATTCGTTTTTAACCAGTAGGCCAAGAGAATTTTTTTAAATTATGAGAATCCTGCATTTCGCCGACCTGCACCTGGGGGTGGAGAACTACGGGCGCATCGACCCACAGACCGGGCTGTCGTCGCGCCTCGGCGACTTCCTGTCGGCCTTCGATGAGGTAGTGGAATACGCCCTGAACGAAAATGTCGACCTCGTTCTTTTCTGCGGCGACGCCTATAAGAGCCGTGAGCCGTCCCAGACCCACCAGCGCGAGTTCGCCAGGCGCATCTGGAAGCTGGCCTCAAATAACATCCCCGTCTTTTTACTCATCGGCAACCACGACCTCCCCAATGCCATTAATCGCGCCACCAGCATAGAGATTTTTCAGACCCTGGCCATACCAAACGTCACCGTAGCCAACCGCCCCGGCACCTATCGAATAAATACCAAGGCCGGCCTTCTCCAGGTGGTCGCCCTGCCCTGGGCGAGGAGGAGCGCCCTGCTCAGCAGAGAGGAGACGAAGAACCTTACCCTTGACGAGATAAACGAGAAAGTGGAACAGCTACTTACCGAGCGCATCATGATGGAGGTAGAGAGTCTTGACACCACCTTGCCGGCGATACTCGCCGCTCACGTCTTCGTCCACGGCGCCCAGACTGGCTCGGAGAGAAGCATGATAATGGGACATGACTATATGCTGCTGCATAGCAGCGTGGCCAACCCCGCCTTCGATTATGTCGCCCTGGGGCATATCCACAAGTCCCAGTTGCTCGGCGAGAATCCCCCCGTAGTCTATGCCGGAAGTCTGGAGCGCATCGACTTCAGCGAGGAGGAGGACAATAAAGGGTTCTACGTTGTGGATATAGGTACAGACAGGCAGGTATCCTATGAATTCCATCCGGTGCAGGCGCGCCGCTTCCTCACCATCAAGGTCAATTTGCCTCCCCTGGAGCCCGACCCCACCCAGGCGGTGCTCGACGCCATCGCCAGGCATGACGTAAGAGACGCCATCGTGCGGGTGCAAGTGGCCCTTTCGGAGCAGCTTGAGGGGTTGCTCGATGAGGGTGAGATTCGCAAAGCGCTTAAGGACGCCCATTACGTTGCCGCCATCGCCAGGGATATAGAGCGAGAGCGCCGCCCCCGGCTGGCCGGCTTCACTGCCGAGGGGATGACCCCCATGGAGGCACTGGAGGTCTACCTCAACTCCAAGAACACATCTAAAGAGCGTATCAAGGTGCTTCTCGATTATGGCCAGAGGCTGATCGAGGAAAGCCGCTCAGAGGAACGCTGACATAAAAGCGCCCTTGAATCAGCACATCAGTTGGCGGCAAGTTCACAATCGCAACACATCCATTGGTAGAAAGATCCAAGTTTGCCCATTTACGCCAGCAGCCGAGTCCACGTTCGACCGTGTATTATACCTGCCTCGTTTTTAACTTCAGACCAACGAGTATGGCAATAACTGGCGCCGCCAGTGCTATGCCTGCGGTGGTATAGAACGCACCGTCAAAACCTCCGTAGACATAGAACAGGCCAACCAGAGGCGGTCCGATTGCCTCTCCCGCCCTCACGATGGTGGCATTTATCGACATGAACGCCGCCCGGTGCTCAGCAGGAGCCATACCGGCAATCGCCGTCTGTAGACTGGGCATACTGGCCCCCAGGGCCATGCCGAAGATGATATCCGGTATGAGAATAAACCACAGGCTGGGCATCTGCGGAATCAACACCAGTGATAGGGTAGTCACAGCGAAAGACAGTTTGATGATGTTCCCCAGCGAAAGCCAGCGGTTGATTCTGCCAAGTTGCGATGACACCATGAAAATGGCTATGCAAGTTATAGCCATGAAATTACTTATCCTGAAAGGTGAAGCTTCGAACGCCTGTCCCAGATACAGGCTGAGGTAGGTAAAATAGCCACCAAAGATGATGATATTGTTAAGTACCCCCGCAGCAAACAGGCCAACAACCCTTATGTTACGAAGGTATCCCCATGTGCCCCTCAGATAGTCCTTTATATTTCCAGACTTATGAGGTTCAGGATTCTTCAGAAAAATGAGTGCCAGGATGCCCATAGGAAGGGCCAGAATGGAGAGAGCGAAAGGATAGTACCAGCCTAGAAGCGCCAGCGCCCCTCCTATGGTGGTCCACAAAGGCATACTAATGAACATGATGCTCGCATTGAGCCCTATGGCTTGGGCTCGTTGCCTCCCGGTATATAGGTCGGCGATGATGGTGGTGTTGATGGAACCAAGCGCAGCCCCTCCAATTCCCTGAAGGGCCCTCAATACCAGGAGAGTATTGAAGT
>CAZYLE010000096.1:0-6484 GCA_964648675.1 uncultured Dehalococcoidales bacterium | reverse complement strand
TTGCTTATAATCTCTATATGGAAATGGCCCCGATGGTTATGGGTGGAGGTTTTAACCGTGCCTATCTATGAATATCGCTGCAACAACTGTCGAAGAAAGGTGAGCATCTTGCTACGCAACTTCTCCTCATCCCCTACATGCCCTTCCTGCGGTAGCACGGACTTAAGCCGCCTTTTCTCCACCTTCAGCGTCCGAGGGACATACAAGGATATATATGATGGTATCCTCTCCGACAATCAGTTGACATCTGGCTTGATGCGCAACGACCCCCGGGCTCTGGCAGAATGGAATAAGAGAATGACCCGAGGCATGGAGGATAATGAAATCACTCCAGAATATGAAGAGGCATTAGACCAGATGGATAAAGGGATAATGCCCGAGATGCCCATCGGTGAAATGCCCACCGAAGATTCGGAATGAGGTAGAACGATTATGCCCATCTATGAGTTCCGTTGCAGTGATTGCCAAAAGAAGGTAAGTATCTTTACCAGGAGCATTGCTGAGCCCCTATCCCCAGAATGCCCCCACTGCGGCAGCACCGAGCTCATTCGACTGGTCTCCGGTTTCGCATATCACAGTGCAGCAAGCGTCTGGACTGAAGACAAGGGTCCTCCCCCGGCCATAGGGAACAGGGACTACTATAAGGATCCCCGCAATATCGGGCGCTGGACTGAGCACAGGTTAAAGCAACTGGGAATGGATATGCGCAGCGAGGAGTACTGGAACACCTTCTCCGAGGCACGAGAGATGATCGACGCTGCAAGAGAAGGCGAGATGCCCGACGTTATCAAAGACGCTTAAAGTAAAATGCTACGCCTTATCGATGCCAACCTCAACCGCATGAGCGAGGGGCTACGCACCCTCGAAGATGTCGCCCGTTTCCTTCTCAACGATGCCACACTAAGCGCAAAGTTAAAGTCCCTGCGCCACGACCTCGCGGTTGAGGATGACTCTCTAAGAAGGAACCTGCTATCAGCTCGGGATTCAGCAGACGACGTTGGTGCCTTCGCCGAGGCGGAAGGTGAGGCGCAACGGCAGGACTTGGCCAACATCGTCAACGCCAACGCCAAGCGGGTGGAGGAATCGCTGCGCGTATTGGAGGAGTTTGCTAAGCTTCCCGAGATCATGCTGGATTCGACGAGATTTAAGCAAGCGCGTTTCGCCCTCTATGAGATAGAGCGAGAGCTAACCGCCAAAATTCTTCGCCGTGAGAAAAGGGTCTCCGGTCTCTACGTTATCATTGACCCGGAGGCATTGGGGGGAAGAGACGAAGTGGAGGTTGCTCAAAAGGCAATTAGCGGCGGGGCCAAAGCGATCCAACTACGGGACAAGAACCGCAACAAAGGAGAGATACTGTCAAAGGCGAGGGAACTAAAAGCGCTCTGCGCTCAGTCCGACGTGTTATTCATAGTGAATGATTACCTCGATATAGCTATCGCCTCGAATGCCGACGGCCTTCACCTGGGGCAAGAAGACCTCCCCGTTCCCGTGGCACGCCAGCTACTTCCCATCGACAGGATCATAGGCCGCTCAACTAAAACCATCGCAGCAGCGCTTCAAGCTCAGACCGATGGCGCTGACTATGTTGCCATAGGCTCTATATACCCGACCGCATCGAAGACCGACACTCGAGTGGTAGGGCTTGAGACCCTGCGCCAGATTAGGAAGGCGATATCGATACCTATCGTTGCAATTGGTGGTATCAACGCGACAAATGCCAGTGAGGTGATGGCGGCCGGGGCAGACTCAATCGCTGTAATCAGCGCAGTGCTCGGAGCAGAGGACGTAGAGAAAGCAGCACGTCAACTAGCCAAAATTATGGAGGTACACTAAATGGAAAATCTAACAGCCAGGCTGGAGCAAATTGCCGAGAAGGCGCGAGCCTCCCTTTCAACCAATGATGCCGCCCGGGAGAAGGCGCTTCAACTCTCCAGAGACACCGTTCGCCATTCAGCCGATGCCATCCGCTCGGTGCACCGTGGCGACTTCGAGCAAGCCAAGTCCCGATTGTCCTCGGCTCGCGCCCTGCTCAAAGAGATAGAGGAAGCTTTGATTGACCATCCACAGTTTCTTTACACCGGCTTCGTTTTCAGCGCCCAGAAGGAATATGTTGAGGGCTGCATTACCCTCGATTTGATCACCGGGAATCCTATTCCGGACCCCCAAGAGCTGGGCATCGATTACGCTGCCTACCTCAATGGTCTCGGAGAGGCAGTCGGAGAGCTTCGGCGTCATGTCCTAGATCTTGTCAGGAAGGGAAACATTTCACGCTGCGAAGAGGTGCTCGCAGCTATGGACGACATGTATGGAGTGCTAGTGACCATGGATTTCCCCGAGGCAATGACCGGAGGGCTAAGAAGAACCACCGATGCGGTACGAGGCATACTAGAGCGGACCAGAGGTGACCTGACCATCGCCTTCAGACAGTATGACCTGGAGGAAAAGCTTGCCGCCTTCGAGGAGAGAATTGAAACCCCTAGTAAGCACTTAAAAAACGACTCATCTTGAGCCCTCACATTAAGATTTAGGTGCCAGGCATTTAAGTTGAAGTCTCAGGAGGTCAAAATATGGATCCAATTATCATTGCAGTAATCGCCGGTGTTCTGGGTTTTGTTTTTGCCGCATTTCTTGCCATCTATGTATTGAGGCAGGACCAGGGCTCTGAGACAATGAGGAATATCTCACAGGCTGTCAAAGAGGGCGCCATGGCCTTTCTGAGAAGGGAATATCAAGTGCTGGCCGTCTTTGTGGTGGTGATTGCCATCGTTCTCGGGGTAATTCCCTATCTCGGCTGGTGGGTCGCCCTATCCTTCGTTTTTGGCGCTGTTTGCTCTGGGTTAGCTGGATTCATCGGCATGAACATGGCGGTAAGGGCCAATGCCCGAACGGCGGCCGCAGCGGAGAAGAGCCTGAACCAGGGCTTGCGAGTCTCCTTCCGCAGTGGTGCGGTGATGGGGATTTGTGTCGTTGGAATCGGCATAATAGGCCTGAGCATTCTTTATTTCGCCTTTCATGGAAACGTTGATTTCCTCAAGATTATCCCCGGCTTCGGCTTCGGCGCCTCGGGAGTGGCTATCTTCGCCAGGGCCGGTGGTGGCATCTATACTAAAGCAGCCGACACCGGGGCTGATATCGTAGGTAAGGTGGAGCAGGGCATTCCCGAGGACGACCCGCGAAACGCTGCTGTCATCGCCGATTTTGTCGGTGATAACGTCGGCGATGTCGCTGGTATGGGTGCCGACCTTTTCGAGTCCTATGTAGACTCCATAATCGCCACCATGACCCTGGCTACAGTGGCGGTCATCGCTGGCCTGGCCTCTACCGAGACAGCGTGGTGGCTACCGATGATGATTGCCGCTGGAGGCATCATCGCTTCCATAATCGGGGTGTTTTTCGTCAGAGTAGGCAAAAAGGCTGAGATGAGCGCTCTGCTTAACGCACTGCGCCGTGGCACCATCTCAGCATCAATACTGACCGCCGCCTTTGCTGCACTTGCCATATACTTCCTCGGCGCCGGTTGGGGGATACTGTGGGCCGTCCTCGCCGGCCTGGTCGCCGGAATGCTAATCGGCGAGAGCACTAACTATTTCACCTCCTATGCCTTCGGACCAACACGCCGTGTCTCACAGGCATCGCAAACCGGGGCCGGTACTACCATAACCGCCGGTTTTGCCAACGGACTGATGAGCACTTTGCCCCCCATTATCCTCATAGCTATAGCCATCTTGGTAGCCCATTATTTCGCCGGCATGTATGGCATAGCCATAGCCGGCATAGGCATGCTCTCCACGCTGGGGATCACATTGGCCACCGATGCCTATGGTCCGGTAGCGGATAACGCCGGCGGCATCGTGGAGATGTCAGACCTGCCCCCCGAAATCAGGGAAAGGACCGATGCCCTGGACTCCCTGGGCAATACCACCGCGGCGACAGGGAAGGGATTTGCCATCGGGGCAGCGGGACTGACTGCCCTCGCTTTGATGCTATCCTATGCCCAGGCGGTGGGCATCGGATTTGGCGACATCAGCCTGCTCGATCCCTACGTTGTTGCCGGCATATTCCTCGGCGCCCTGATGCCGGCGCTGTTCTGCGCCCTAACCCTGAATGCAGTGGGGACAACCGCCTTCACCATTATCAATGAGGTCCGTCGCCAGTTCCGCGAGATTAAGGGACTGATGGAGGGCAAGGCCAGACCGGAGTACAGCAAGTGCGTCGATATATGCACCAAGGCAGCGCTCAAGCAAATGATCCTGCCTGGCGTTACCACTGTGTTGGCTCCCATTGTCGTTGGCTTTATTCTGGGGCCAATGGCGCTCGCCGGATTTCTCATCGGTGCCATCGCCACTGGATTCCTCATTGCAGTTATGATGGCCAACGCCGGTGGCTCTTGGGACAATGCTAAGAAGTGGATCGAGGGCGGCCAGTTCGGCGGTAAGGGCTCAGACGCCCACAAGGCAGCAGTTGTCGGTGATACAGTCGGCGACCCATTCAAAGATACGTCAGGGCCTTCGCTGAACATCATGATTAAGCTGATGTCGATAATTGCGCTGGTTATGGCACCTGTCCTGGCAAGTGTGGGCGGACTGCTGGGGTAAGGAAACCACCTTTAAAAGAACGGGTTGTATCTGCGCTCGACGTCTATGGTCGTATCCGGCCCGTGACCGGGAAGGACAACCGTCTCATCAGGCAGCGTCATTAGCTTGTTCTTGATGCTCTCCATGAGGACTTGATGGCTGCAGCCGGGGAAGTCAGTCCGGCCAATACCGAAATTGAACAGTGTATCACCACTGAACACCACTCCATGACCGTAGATAGAAATGCCACCAGGGCTATGTCCCGGGGTATGGAGCACCCCGAAGCTGAGGTCACCAATATCTATGGAATCGCCTTCCTTCAGTAGCTTGTCTGGCTTGGGAGGCGGCTCGCCCGAGCCTCCCGCCATCATGCCCATCATCCTTGCCATTCCTTGCATCAGCTTGCCACTGGACTCAGCCTCGTGCATGGCAAAAGGCGCTCCGGTAGCATCTTTTACCTGACGAAGCGCCATGATATGGTCAACATGGCTGTGGGTGGCTACGATGAGCTTTATAGTAAGCCCAAGCTGGCTCACCGTATCCAGTATGGACTCAGCCTCAGCGCCGGGATCGATAATCATCCCCTCTTTGGTCGCCTCTGAACCCACGATGTAGCAGTTGGAGGCAAAGGGTCCTACTTCCAGCCTTTTTAGAATCATTGCCCTATTGTTCGTTATTCACGCCCCCCTGTCAACCCTCACCCTCTGGCTAAAACAGATGGGCATAATAACCTTCCCGCCATCGCAAGGCACTCTTCTATTTGTCATTGCGCGGAGCATCAGCGACGAATCAATCTTGAGGCGGAAGTGAAAGTAGGCAATCTTCCCCTAACCTGGTAGGATGGAGTTAGAAGGAGGGGGAAAGGAAAAGGATAATCCCTCGATATAATCGGGGGCGGCGGCCTTTCCGACCTATCAGAGCAGAATTACGTTCCTGGGCAGGCGGGCGGGATAATAAGCGTTTGCTGGGCAAGCACCCACCTTTACATCTGAACCCAAAACTGGTAAGTTTTCCTAGGCTGTTCTTATTCGGAGGTAGATATTGAAAGTAGACATGGAAAAGATAGTCTCCCTGTGCAAGCGTAGGGGCCTCATCTTTCAATCGAGCGAGATCTACGGCGGCCTCTCCGCCTGCTGGGTCTATGGACCCCGCGGGGTCGAACTGAAGAACAATGTCAAGTCCGCCTGGTGGCGCTCAATGGTACAGGAAAGGGATGACATAGTGGGACTTGATTCCAGCATCATGATGCACCCCGAGGCATGGGTCGCCAGCGGTCATGTTCAGGGCTTCTCCGACCCGCTCGTCGAATGCAAGCAGTGCAACCTCAGGTGGCGCGCCGACGATTTGAGTGACAACAAGTGCCCCAACTGCGGCGGTGAACTCAGTGACCCCCGCATGTTCAACCTCATGTTCAAGACATTCTTCGGCCCGGTTGAGGATGAGGCAGCGACGGTGTACCTGCGACCCGAGACCGCCCAGGGCATCTTCCTCAACTTCGCCAATGTAATGAACACGGCACGCAAGAAGCTGCCCTTTGGCATCGCCCAGATCGGCAAGGCGTTCCGCAACGAGATAACCACCGGCAACTTCACCTTCCGCAGCCGCGAGTTCGAGATGATGGAGGTCGAGTACTTCGTCAAGCCGGGCACCGACGAGCAGTGGCTCAAATACTGGCTCGATGAGCGTCTCAACTGGTATTTCAAATTGGGCATCAAGAAGGAGAACCTCCGCCTCAGGGAGCATACTAAAGATGAGCTTGCTCACTATGCCCGCTCCTGCTATGACATCGACTACCTCTTTCCTATGGGCTGGTCTGAGCTTGAGGGCATCGCCAATAGGGGCGATTTCGACCTCACCCAACACGCCCAATACAGCGGCAAGGACCTGAGCTACTTTGACCCCGACAGCGG
>CAZYLE010000095.1:1853-6558 GCA_964648675.1 uncultured Dehalococcoidales bacterium | reverse complement strand
CTATCGAAAGGGGATAAATGGGATGAAACACCTGCTCTCTATCGCCAACCTTGACTCCAACGAAATCCACGGCCTGATAAGGAGCGCCATCGAACTGAAGCAGGGAGGCAGAAAAAAGCTACTTGAGGGAAGGACTTTGGCCCTCATCTTTGAGAAGCCCTCGCTGCGCACCCGGGTGAGCTTCGATGTCGCCATGGAGCAGCTTGGTGGGCATGCGCTGTACCTGTCCCCGGCCGAGGTCGGTCTGGGGGAGCGGGAGCCCATCCCCGACGTGGCGCGAGTGCTGTCTCGATACGTGGACGGCATCGTCGCTCGAACCTTCGCCCATGAGAGCATCGAGATGCTGGCACAGTATGCTACCGTCCCGGTAATAAACGGCCTCTCCGATGCGGAGCACCCCTGCCAGATCCTCGCCGATCTTTTGACCATCTATGAGAAGAGGGGTGAGCTTGCCGGTTTGATAGTCAGCTACATTGGAGATGCCAACAATGTCGCCAACAGCCTGCTCCTGGCTTGCTCCTTAACGGGAATCGACTTCAGGATTGCATCCCCGAAAGGCTACCAGCCCTCCGACGATGTTCTGGCACAGGCGCAAAAAAACGGGGGCCAGGTTGTGTTAACCGAAGAGCCTGATAAAGCGGTTCAGGGCGCCGATGTAGTCTATACCGATGTGTGGACCAGCATGGGGCAGGAGGCGGAGGCGCACCGTCGGCACCGCGCCTTTTCCGGCTACCAGGTAAATGCCGAGCTTCTCGCCCGGGCCAAGAAGGACGCCATCTTCATGCACCCCCTTCCAGCGCATCATGGCGAGGAGGTCGCCGAGGGTATTCTGGATGCGCCTCAATCGGTGGTTTTCGACCAGGCGGAGAACCGGCTCCACATGCAAAAAGCGATTGTGGTAGAGTTGTTGGGAGCAAAATGACCAAACCCATCGTCGCCATAGTGGGCCGGCCAAATGTGGGCAAGTCCACCCTGTTCAACCGCCTGGCGGGAAAGCGCCTGGCCATCATCGAGGATGAGCCGGGCACGACCAGAGACCGCCTCTACGCCGACATCACCTGGAGCGAAAACGCCTTTGCCATAGTGGACACCGGCGGGCTGTTGGTCACTCCGGATACGGATATGGCGAGGAACGTGAAAAAACAGGTAGAGGTGGCTATCGACGAGGCCGATGCCATCATCTTCCTGGTTGACGTGCTCGACGGGGTGACCCACATGGACAGGGATATCGCCGAAATGCTGCGGCGTGGTGACAAGCCGGTAGTGCTTGCCGTCAACAAGGCGGACAATGAGGAACGCAGCTACCAGGCCCAGCAATTTCACCAGCTGGCCATAGGCGACCCGCTGCCCATAAGCGCCCACCACAACATCGACATCGATGAGCTCCTCGACAAGGTTGTGGAAAGTTTGCCCTACGCACCACCCGAAGAGGAGCTTGAGATGATGAAGGTGGCCATCGTGGGCCGCCCCAACGTGGGCAAATCCATGCTGCTAAACGCCATCATCGGGCAGGAGCGAGCCATCGTCACCGAAACCCCGGGCACTACCAGGGATGCCATAGATACCGTTTTTGAGTATAATGGCGAGCATATTCTGCTCATCGATACCGCCGGCATCAGGAAGAGGGGGAGAATCGAGGGCGGCATTGAGCGCTACAGCGTGATGCGGGCGCAACGCGCCATTGACCGAGCGGATGTAGCGCTACTCATCGCCGACGCTACTGAGCCCCTTACCGCCCAGGATACTCACATCGCCGGCTATATTCAGCAAGCATTCAAAGGGATGGCGTTGGTAGTCAATAAGTGGGACCTGGTTGAAGAGACGGCAGACCGTAAAGAATATACCCGGTACGTCCAGCAAAGGCTAAGGTTTATGCCCGATACGCCTATTCTGTTTACCTCAGCCAAGCTCAAGCAAGGGGTGGACAAGGTTATTGCCACCGCCAGAGAGCTCTTTGAAGAGCGCAACAAGCGTATCCCCACCGCCCTGCTAAACAGCGTAGTTCATTATGCAGTGGCAGCCCACACCCCGCCATCGGTGCAGGGCAAGAAGCTCAATATACTCTACGTCACTCAGGCTGAGAAAAGCCCCCCTACGTTTGTCTTCTTCGTCAACAATCCCAGCCTGGTGCATTTCTCCTATCAGCGCTACCTGGAGAACAGGCTACGCGACAGCTTCGGCTTCCACGGCACCCCGCTGCGCCTGATCTTCAAAGAAAGGAGTAAGGCATGATCGTTTTAATGTTTATTGGCGTCATTATTCTGGGCTACCTTATCGGGGCAATCCCCTTTGGTTTCATTGTGGGAAGAGTAACACGGGGCATCGATGTCAGGGATTACGGCAGTGGCAGCATGGGGATGACAAATGTCTTACGCACCGTTGGTACCAAAGCCGGGGCCATCGTCTTCGTCGCCGACCTGGCTAAAGGAGCCGCCGCCGTGGGTATTGCCTGGGCCATCTTCGCATCGGCTCCCAACATGTTTGCCTGGGGGTTGGTAGCTGGCGGGGCGGCAGCGGTCATCGGTCATAACTGGCCGGTTTACATCGGATTCCGTGGTGGCCGCGGCGTCACCACCAGCTTTGGCGCCCTCCTGGTGATAAGTTGGCCCGTTGCCCTCATCTGCTTCGCTATTTTCGTCATTGTGGTGGCACTATCACGCTATGTTTCCCTCGGCTCATTACTGGGAGCGCTGGCGATGCTCCTTATCATGATCCCATTCGTCCTTTTTAATCTGGAACCATTTGCCTACCTGGTCTTTGGCCTGGTCGTTGTGCCCATCATCATCTTCCGTCATCGCGGTAATATCCAGAGGCTCTTTTCCGGCACAGAGCGGAAGATAGGTCACAAAACGGAGATCCCATGAAGGTAGCTATCATCGGCACCACCGCCTGGGGAACAGCGTTGGGGATAATGCTGGCCCGAAGAGGGATAGGTGTGGCGCTGTGGGCGAGGACAGGGGAGGAAGCCGACAGGCTGAATGCGGAAAAGGAGAACACCGCCCGCCTGCCCGGCATCCCCTTCCCCGACAATCTGTCGTCTACCTCCTCCGTTGCGGAGGCACTGAAGGGCGCCTCATTGATTATTCTCGCCGTGCCATCGCAGGAGATGCGCAAAAATGTGAGGCTGTTAGTGGGGCACATCGACGGAGACGTGCCCATAGTGAGTGCTGCCAAAGGGCTGGAGAAAGACACATCAAAAAGGATGAGTCAGGTGATTGCCGAGGAGCTCGACCCCTCCCTCCACGACAAGATTTGTGCTATCTCAGGCCCCAACTTCTCCAAAGAGATCGCCCAGGGGTTGCCAGCGGCAACCGTGGTCGCCGCTAACAATGGTACCGTTACCGCATGGGTTCAGCAGATAATGGACTCACCCACCTTCCATGTTGAGACCAGCGATGACATGGTTGGCGTGGAGCTAGCCGGGGCGCTGAAGAATATTGTCGCTTTGGGGGCAGGCATGATGGACGCCCTGGGCTATGGCGACAATGCCAAGGCTGCCTTCGCCACCCGTGGTCTTGCCGAGATCACTCGCCTCAGCGTGGCCGCCGGGGCTAACCCGGCTACTCTCACCGGTCTTGCTGGCGTGGGTGACCTGGTCGCCACCTGCTCCAGCCCCCTCAGCCGCAATCGCACCTTTGGCCGCGAACTGGCTAAGGGGCGCCCCGCCGAGGAGATAAGAACCACCATGACCAGCGTCGTCGAGGGGATTGCCACCACCGCCGCCGCCCTGAATCTCGCCACAGAGCTAGGGGTTAAGGTGCCGATAACCGAGCAACTGTATAAGGTGCTCTTCGAAGGCTACGACCTCACCGCAGCCATGGAGTGGCTAGTACGAGGGCAAAGGGTCTAATTCGCCACACTCATACAATACTGCGCTGGCAGCCACCAGGCCAGCCGTCTCCGCCCGCAACACCCGACTGCCCAGTGTTACCCGCGCTATGCCGCAATTTCGGGCAAAGTCTACCTCAGAACGGGTGAATCCCCCCTCCGGTCCGATGAACAGGTTCACCGAAAATAAATCTCCCCGGTGGTTAATCTCGTCTTGCAGTACAGCACGAAGCCCCACCGTTTTCTCCTCTTCCCACGGCAGCAGGGAGAATCCCGCCGCCGACTGGCAGGCCAGCTCAAAGGGCACCACCGGCTCAAGCACGGGGAGCCTTCCCCGCCCCGATTGCTCCGCCGCCTCGAGGATTATCCTTCGCCACCGCTCAAGCTTCCTGGCGGACACGCCGCTTACTCCCCTAACGGCGCATCGCTCGCAGAGCATGGGAACAAAACGGGCCACACCAAGCTCAGTGCATTTCTGGATGATTAACTCGAACTTGCTGCCCTTCAGTAGTGCCTGATAAACCGTGACACTGGTGCGGGGCTCGACCACCGGGCTTGTCCTCCTGACCACACCGGCGACATGGCCTCGCTCGACACTCTCCAGCTCTATTTCATATTCCTGCCCGGTGTTGTCCAGGACGACAACGCGGTCGCCAATCCCCAACCGCAGCACGTCCCTGAGCTGATGAACCTGCCTGCCTTTTATAACAGCCCTGTCTCGGTCAATCCAATCTGAAGGGATAAAAAAACGGTGCATCTCAATTTGCCATCACAACTAAAATAGAGAGCTAATTGATTATTGTCTTGGAATTCCTTCGGGTTAGGATGCTCTAGGCTACCCTATTTTTTAACGGTTCTCGGACACGTTCTATACAAA
>CAZYLE010000095.1:0-1843 GCA_964648675.1 uncultured Dehalococcoidales bacterium | reverse complement strand
GCTGCCCTCTCTAACCGCATCTCTTACAATAGATATCTGGTTGCTTTTACGCTCGAATTCCTCCCTGGTGTAGCACAGGGGCTCTATTGGCAGGGAGGAGTCCCACAGCTCATACATTAGCGTAATCCTGCTGTTAAAAGGCAAGCCCTTAAAGTCGTCCGACACTATTATAAAGTCATAGTCGCTGTCGATGAGATGATCGCCTCTCACCCGGGAGCCAAAAAGAATGATCTTGTCCACCTTGAAGGCTACCCTCACCCTGCGGGCATAATCGGTAACCACCGGGGCTAGAGCTGGCCCAGTTGCTTTTTTGCCCACTCGACCACCTTCTCACCATAGGCTATGTGCTCCTGCGCCATCTGCTGGTCAAAAGCCTCTGCGGGAACACCATTTGCCGCATCGGGATAGCGAGCGCTGGTGTAGGCGGGATTCAGCCGTCGCAGAGCAGCCCGCAATTCATCAGGAAGGGACAATTTCTCCCCCAGGCGAAGCAAATTGTGCTCTTTTGGTGGAAGCTCCCGGAGAGTCTCAATAATCACCGCCTTGAGCGCTTTTTCCGCAGCCTGATGACAAAGGAAAACGCAAACATAATACTGGCTGGCGGAAAGGTTAACCTCTGCCGCCCTTAAATCCGCCAGCGCCTGAGTCCACCAGTTCCTCGTTTCCTGGCGCATATTTGACCTACAGGTTACGCCTCGAAGACGTCCTTAAGCTTGTCGAAAAGCCCTTTCGCCTCTTTGGGCATTTTCGCTTCACCCAGGCTCTTCTTCAGCTCCTCAAACAGCCTCCGCTGCTCCTTATTCAGCGTTTCGGGGGTGACTACATGAACCATCACTATCTGAGAGCCCCGGCCCCCACCCCTGAGATTGGGCACGCCTTTATCCTTAAGCCGGAAGAGCTTGCCTGTTTGCGTCCCCGGTGGGATCTTGAGAGTGACCGGGCTATCCACCGTAGGGACGTCAACCTCACCGCCCAGCGCCGCCTGAACGAAGTTTATTGGCAGGTTATATAGTATGTCATTTCCCCGCCGCTTGAAGAATGAATGCTCCTCCACCGTGAGGCTGACATAAAGATTCCCCGGGCCACCGCTGCGGGTCCCGGCGTTGCCCTCACCGCTGAGGCGTATCTGGGAGCCATCATCCACCCCACCGGGGATGCTTACCACCAGGCGGCGCTTCTGTCTCTCCTTGCCCGAGCCGCGGCACTGAGCACAGGGCTTGGTGATAATCCGTCCCTCACCGCCGCAGGCGTTGCAGGTGGCTACATTGACAAACCTCCCAAAAACGCTCCGTTGCACCCGGCGCACCTGTCCCGTGCCACCGCACTCGGGGCACTTCTCTGGCTGGCTACCCGGCTCGGAGCCCGTGCCGTGACACTTGGAGCAGTTCTCGATGCGCTGAACCTCGATCTCCTTATCGCATCCGAAAACCGCCTCCTCAAAGATCAGGGTGAGGCTATAACGGATATCGGTGCCCTGCTGCGGGCCGCGCTTGGTTGCCGTGGTAGCGCCGCCAAAGAAGGTATCGAAGATGTCGCCCAGGCCAACGGCGCTTCGTACCACGGCCGGCTGCTGGGCACGTTAGGCGACATGGCAAAAGCCATTTCGGCCGAAAACGTGCCAGCCTACACCCTCTACGACCCGGCCGAAATAGATTACCACGTGTACACGCACTGGACGCCGATTGTTGAAAAACGTTCCTGGACGCAAGCCGGCGCGCCGTGGAAATGGGCGCCGCGCCACGTAGATTACTCGCCCCAGGCTTGCCCGCGTACCCTCGATCTACTCAGCCGCGCCGTACACATTGACGTCAACCCGCTGCTCTCCAGCGCGGAAATCGAGGCG
>CAZYLE010000094.1:3588-6578 GCA_964648675.1 uncultured Dehalococcoidales bacterium | reverse complement strand
AAGACCGAGGTAATATCACGGGCTATTACCACAGGTGGAGACATTATCGCCCGTGGTTACATAGAAGGTAATGCTCCGGAGGTCAAAGGGCATCTTGAGTGTCGGGGCCTGATTCTAGGAAAAGAAGGCATGATTCATGCAATACCAGAACTTAAGGGGACCTTAGCTGGCATAGACTTATCTCATGAGGCAGCTGTAGGCAAGATAGCTGAAGAGGAAGTGGAATACCTAATGATGCGAGGTTTAACCCGCGACGAGGCCACAGCTACCATAGTTAGGGGATTCCTTAGGGTAGACATCGAGGGGCTGCCACCCCAGCTCAATCTTGAGTTGCAGCGAGCCATCGAAGCCAGCCAAGAGGAAGCTATGTAAAGGCAGGTCCTTTGGTACGGCATAACAAGTAGCTGTCTGACCATTTAACACCACCGTAGGGTCAGATTAGAGAAGCCGAGGGCGTGTATCGTGGAGGTCCACAATGGGCAAAGTATCCCATGCCAACGATTATGAAAAGGCGCATTTCCACATCACCGGAATGACCTGTACTACATGTGCCGCCACTGTCGAGAAAGCTCTCTCTGAAACCGCCGGTGTGCACAGGGCGAACGTCAACTTCGCCTCGGAGAGTGCGCTTGTCGAATACGACCCCTCCCAGGTGAATCTTGCCAGACTCAAGGACACTTTATCCCAGTTAGGCTATGGGGTCGCAACCAAGAAATCTGTAATCCCAGTTGAGGGTATGACGTGTGCATCTTGTGTTGCTCGGGTGGAGAACGCACTGTCCAGTGTACCCGGCGTAGTCTCAGCCAGTGTCAATCTAGCTTCAGAAAAGGCTATCATAGATTACATTGAAGGCACTGAACTTGCCGAGTTGAGACGTGCGGTTAGGGACGCAGGCTATAAACTAGGTCCTGAAGTTGGTGCTCTAGAGGATGTGGCCACGGCGGCCCAGCGGGAGACTCGAGCCTTAAGGAATAGACTTACCATCGCCGTCATTCTGGCAGCAGCGATAATGCTGATAGGCTGGGGGCCTTCCTTCGTCGGCAAGCCCTATCTTCTCTGGGCCCTGGCGACGCCGGTACAATTATGGTGTGGGTGGCGGTTTTATCGGGGGGCGTGGGGCGCACTGCGCCATAGGACCGCCGACATGAATACTTTGATTGCGGTAGGCACCTCAGCAGCATACCTCTACAGCATGGTAGCAGTTCTCTCCCCCGGTCTTTTTGCCGCCGAAGGGCTAGCACTCCATCTATACTTCGATACCTCGGCGATGATTATCGCCTTGATTCTCCTCGGTCGCTTTCTAGAGGCTAGAGCTAAGGGCCAGGCATCACAGGCAATAAAAAAACTTATCGGTATGCAGCCGAAGAATGCCTTAGTCATACACAACGGCGAGGAGATGGAGATTCCCCTGGAGGATGTCCAGGCAGGCAATATTATTTTGATACGCCCAGGAGAGCGAGTGCCGGTGGACGGCATTGTTCGCCAGGGATATTCCAGCATTGACGAGTCTATGATTACCGGTGAAAGCATACCAGTGGAGAAGAGTGTTGGTGATGAGGTCATCGGCGCCACCATTAACAAGACTGGCAGTCTCACAATCGAGGCGACCAAGGTGGGTAAAGATAGCGCTCTGGCACGCATTGTAAAGATGGTAGAGGAGGCTCAAGGTAGCAAGGCGCCTATTCAGCGCCTGGCCGATGTCGTCGCCAGTTACTTCGTGCCGGTTGTAATTAGCGTTGCCATCATAGCCTTCATAGTATGGTATTTGCTGGGGCCAACTCCCGCTCTCACCTTCGCCCTCCTCAACTTCGTTGCAGTGCTGATTATCGCTTGTCCTTGCGCCCTAGGACTTGCAACTCCAATGGCTATTATGGTGGGGACGGGTAAAGGCGCTGAGCACGGCATTCTCATACGAAACGGGGAGGCCTTGGAAAGGTCCAACAAAATAGATACGGTTCTCCTGGATAAGACAGGCACTCTGACACGTGGCGAGCCCGTGGTAACTGATGTAATCGCTACACCTCCCTCCTCTGAGGAGGATGTTCTACGGCTAGCAGCATCGGCTGAGCATAGCTCGGAGCATCCACTGGCCCAGGCGGTGGTCGAGGCTGCCCTCATTAGGGGACTTCAAGCATACCCAGCGTCAGGATTCAATGCAATCGCGGGACAGGGCGTAGAAGCCTCTGTCGAAGGCAAGAAGCTTCTTCTGGGCAATATCGGGCTGATGAAGGAAAGAGGTGTCTCTCTTAATGGGATGGAGGAAGAAGCAGATAAGCTCTTCGCCGAAGGCAAGACCATCATGTTCCTCGGTGTAGACAATCGGGTAGCAGGAATAATTGCCCTGGCCGACACCGTTAAGCCCAATGGCAAAGAGGCGGTGGATGGCTTACAGAAGATGGGCATTGAGACGGTGATGCTTACCGGGGACAACCGTCGTACCGCCGAGGCCGTCGCGCGTCAGGTAGGCATAGAACGTGTCCTGGCTGAGGTGCTCCCAGAACGCAAGGCCGCCGAGGTCCAGAGATTGCAGGGTGAAGGGAAGTCGGTAGCAATGGTGGGAGACGGAATTAACGATGCCCCTGCTTTGGCACAAGCAAACGTAGGGATCGCCATCGGCACGGGTACCGATGTCGCCATGGAGACCGGGGACATCACGCTGATTAGCGGCGATTTGAAGGGAATTGTAACAGCTATATCCCTGAGCAAGCGCACTATGAGGACCATCAAGCAGAACCTCTTCTGGGCTTTTGCCTACAACACTGCCCTGATCCCAGTAGCTGCGGGCGTGCTATACCTCGCCTTCGGGCAGACCGGCGTCCCCTCAGGTCTTCGGTTCATTCTTGGAGACCATGGGTTCTTGAATCCAATCCTGGCAGCGGCAGCCATGGCCGCCAGTTCCATCACGGTGGTGCTCAACTCACTGCGTTTGAGAAGGTTCAGACCAGCCTAATTGCAGGAGGCATCGATATGGCTATTGACCCGGTGTGCAA
>CAZYLE010000094.1:0-3578 GCA_964648675.1 uncultured Dehalococcoidales bacterium | reverse complement strand
AGAAATACCTTAGCGAAGAAACCCACTAGCCCTGCAGTTGAGGCAGGAATCAGCCGAGTTCAGCACCACAAAATGCACTTACACCACCAATCCTAATCATCGTCTGATGGAGCCTGGTTGCGTATAGAGGGTCGGCGCACCCAAGCCGTCCTGTCGGCGATATCCCGGTCAAGCAAGAGACGGTACATTGCCACTCGCCTCCAGCCACCGCACGGCATTGGCCGTTCGGCAACAAGCCTCTTCGCTACCAACAGGAACAGTATCGCCACGAGGCATACGGTCAGTTGCCACGGTTCCCTCAAAACGAGGCTGGACAGGGGCAGCGTCACTGCAGCGACGATAGCCCCCAGGGGCGAGTTCCTCAAAATCGCCAGAATCAAAACCCAAACGACGATGAATATTGCCAGTTCCCACGGCGCAATAATGACAACGACGCCTAGCATAGTTGACAGGCCTCGACCTCCAGAGAAACGCAGAAAGATAGACCAATTGTGACCAGCGATGGCAGCGAGGCCGACGACTCCGTGAGCCCAGATGGGGGAATGCAGCACAAAAGAGGCAACGGCAACCGGAACAAGCCCCTTGGAGACATCGAAAATACCCACCGGGACCACTGCCCAGCGAGCTACCGAGTGGAACACATTGGAGCCGCTAACCGTCCCACTGCCGTAGTCTCTGATATCGACCCCTTTCAGCAGCCTGCCCGCGATGTAGGAAGTGGGCACCGAGCCCAGAAGGTAGGCACCTACGGTCAGTGGTATTACCCAAAGTAACATAGGCTATATCAACCTAACCAGCAGCCTTACTCCTAGTAGCTGTCTTTTACCTGGGTCAAGGCGGAAACGAGCCAAGCCACCCATTTCTCCCTGACAGGACCGGGAAAAAGCGGAGTCGAATGGAAGCCGCTCTTAGCAAGAAGAAACTCCTTTGGAGCTTCGAACCTTTGATACAGGTACAACGCTTTGTCGTACGGGGCGACGGTGTCTTTACCACAATGGACGAACAGCTTGGGGAAATCACCCATTTGCTCCAGAGCAGCGCACTTCACATTTTGCCCAACCCTTAGTGCCTTGCGCCAATCGACTCGCGCACGGTAGCCACGTATCCACATCCACAGCGTTGAGATGAAGCCCGAGAGCCTCCCCAATCCCGGCAGCGCGCCACAACGAGGATATTCAAAGATAACGCGCCTTGACTCCGTGAGCTTTCGATAGAGCGAGGCTGACGCACCATCGGGATGGTCCTTCATCTCGCCTGGGCTGGAAATCGAGACCAGAGCTCGAAGGTCTCTGAATGTAGCCGCGGCAATGATGGCCGCCCAGGCCCCGAAGCTATGGCCTACCACAGCTATACGCTTTGGATTGATCCTGGCATTACTGCGCAAGAACTTCACCGCGGCAATGACGTCCTGCCATATGTTATCATCGACAACGCCTTCGCTCTTCCCATGTCCACGAAAGTCAAACGTAAGAGTCGCGATACCCTCGCGGACAAGTCTACGAGCCACCTGCCTCATGGCGCGATGATCCGAAGCCATCCCGTGGCAAAGAACGGCCCCAGGGAAAGGCCCTTCTCCACCGGGGAGAAATAGTTCACCATGAAGTATGATTTCCCCACTGGAGAAACCTACCGATTCAGCATGCCATTTCATCCCGTTACCACCTCTCGTTGCTCTGCTAAGTAAATTAGCCGCTGGGCGCAGTCAAAAGGAACATTCACTCCGCCAATAGGCGTCTCATCAGCACTCCCTAAACCATGAAAATCGCTGCCCCCAGATGTAAGCAGCCCATGCTTATTAGCCAGACCGACTAACCGCTGGATTGTTTTGTTACGGTAACCATTATAATACGCCTCTAATCCCACAAGCCCAACCTGCTTAAGTTGAACTACAAGTGCCTCAAGGTTATTGATGTCCGCTGGATGCGCCAGCACCGGCAAGCCCCCTGCCCCGATTATCATCTCCACTGCCTCTACAGGAGAGAGCCGTAACCGCTTTACGTAAGCCGGTCCTTTACGACCAATATACTTCATGAAAGCCTCTTCAAGCGAAGAGATGTAGCCACGCTCAAACATCGCTAGGGCGATGTGCGGTCGCCCCATAGACCCACCGCCTGCCAGCTCCTGCACTCGTTGCCAGTCCACATATATCCCCAAATCCTCCAGCTTGGCGAGCATCTTCTGCGCCCTTAACTCTCGGGAATGGCGTAACGCCTTCAAACTGTTCTTAAACTCTTTATCTTCATAGTCCATGAGGTAGCCGAGGATATGAACTGCACCGTCGCGCACATCGGTGTTTATCTCTACGCCGGGTATCACCTTGATTGAAGGGAAAGGCCTGGCCGCCTCTATAGCGGATGAGACCCCCTCAACGGAATCGTGGTCGGTAATGGCGATTATCGTCAGCCCCTTTTCTGCCGCCGCCTGAACTACCTCTTCAGGAGTCAGCCGCCCATCAGAAGCTGTGGTATGAAGGTGAAGGTCAACTTCCATTTCTATTCCAGTTCCCGGTCAATTCGTACAATACCCTTTGCCGAACCCGTGCTTTCTTCCACCTCCACTAAAACGGAGTTAAGAACGACGCTCCCCTTGCCCACTGATAGGCGGTGGGGAAGCTGGGTAAGGAACCTCCTGATCACTGAATCGACATCATCCCCTATTACCGATTTGAGGGGACCAGTCATACCCACATCGGTGATATAAGCAGTACCCCCGGGAAGCAACCGAGCATCGATGGTGCCTACATGGGTGTGGGTTCCCAGCACAGCGCTGACTCTGCCATCCAAATACCACCCCATAGCCATCTTCTCCGACGTAGCCTCGCCATGAAAGTCGGTAATAATCACCCGAGGTTTATCGACAAGCTCCTCAAGGAGTTGATCCATAGCCCTGAACGGACAATCGAAGTTCCCAATGAAGGTGCGTCCCAGAAGGTTAACCACCAACGCCTTTCCCTTGGTTAGGTAACCTCGACCTGGTACTCCCGGGGGATAGTTTAGAGGACGCAGGATCGCCAACTCGCTATCAAGACTGGGGATGATCTCCCTTTGGTCCCAGATATGGTTCCCTGAGGTGATGACATCAACTCCCGAGCTAAAAAGCTCTTCGGCTGTTTCCCTCGTCAACCCAAGACCGCCGGCAGGGTTTTCACCATTGGCGATGACCAAATCAATACCATATTCCTGACGCAGATCGGGCAACAGCATTTGCACCGCCCTCCTGCCAGGCCGGCCAATTACATCGCCAATCATTAGTATTCGCAACTGCTTCTCTACTTGGCGTAGTCTACTGCTCTGGTCTCCCTGATAACCGTCACCTTTATCTGACCTGGATACGCCAGAGTCTCCTCAATCTTCTTCACAATATCACGGGCAAGCCTCAATGCCTCAAGATCATCTATCTCTTCAGGTTTAACCATAATACGGATCTCGCGGCCAGCCTGAATAGCATAGGATTTCTCCACGCCTGAGAAACTGTTGGCCACGCTCTCCAGTGCCTCAAGGCGCTTCAGATATTGCTCCAGGGACTCCCTTCTTGCTCCTGGCCTACCGCCACTAATGGCGTCAGCAGCGGAGACAATA
>CAZYLE010000093.1:0-6625 GCA_964648675.1 uncultured Dehalococcoidales bacterium | reverse complement strand
GGGCGCCATCAGCCATATTGGATAATATTGCTGACATCTTGTCTCGCTCCCCAGATATAAGAGTCACCATCTCCTTGAGCCTTGCTGACATCTGGTTGAAGGTCTGCGCCAGCTTACCGATCTCGTCCCTGGACGACACATGAATCCTCTGGTCAAGCTCTCCCTCAGCTATTCGCCGGGACATCTGGGTCAGTTGCCTGACCGGGTTGGTAGTGACTCTAGCTAGAAGGAGCGCTAATATGATAGCCAGCGCTGATGCTATCGCGGCGGCAACGGCTGTGACGTACTTAATATGCGTCAGATAGGCGCTTACTGCAGTAAGCGGGAGGGCTACTCTTGCAGCGCCTATTTCCGCACCGGCGCTTACCACTGGCACCGCTACATACATCATCTGATAGCCCAGGGTGAGGCTGTATCGGGTACTCACGCCTACGGAGCCGGATAGAGCCTCGACTACCTCGGGCCTGTCAGCATGATTCTCCATGGTGGTTGGGTCTCTTTCCGAGTCGCCAATCACCCAGCCATCTTCGTCAATGATAGTCACCCTGGCATCGATCTGTTGCCCCAGTTCTTTGACTAAAGCATCGAGGCCCTGTTCATCGATGTTGATATAAGGCGTTGCCATATTGCTGACGAGTCGTGCTTGGTCGGTAAGATTAGAACGCAGATTGGTCATATAGGTATTGCCCATGAAGTTGGACAGGTAGAAACCAAGGGCCCAAATGGACGCCAGGAGAAGCAGCACTGTGGGTACAGCTATTCTCCAGCGGATGCTATGCAGCATGAGACTACCCCTCGAATTTGTAGCCTACCCCTCGAACAGTTAACAGGTACTTCGGGTTGCTGGGGTCGACCTCGATCTTTTGCCGCAACCAGCGTATGTGGACATCCACCGTACGGGTGTCGCCGACGTAATCATACCCCCATACCTTGTCGAGCAGAACATCCCGGCTGAACACCTGTCCGCGGTTCTTTGCCAGAAAGGCTAATAAATCAAACTCCTTTGGACTTAGGCCGATTGCAGTGCCGCTAAGTGCGACCTGATGCCGGGCAACATCGACCTCAAGCTTGCCAGCCTTAATGCGTGGTGCTGCCTGCTCGATGACTATGCCCTCGCGCTGCATCATCTCCACTCTACGCAGCATTGCTCGCACTCGGGCCAGCAATTCCCGCATGCTGAAGGGCTTGGTCATGTAGTCATCGGCGCCCAGTTCCAATCCCACCACCCGGTCAATCTCATCCACTTTGGCTGTGAGCATAATTATGGGCATGGTCAGCTCTTTCTTGCGGAGGATGCGGCATACATCGAGTCCGTCAAGCTCAGGAAGCATGATATCGAGAACAATAAGATCCGGTCTCTCGCGTTCTGCGACATCCAAAGCTTGAACTCCATCGATGGCGGTGGAAACAGCGTAGCCCTCTTTGGTCAGGTTATATTGAATCACTTCAAGAAGAGTCTGGTCATCTTCGACGATTAATACCTTGCTAACGGTCACATCTTCGCTCCATCGTCATTATGACGGTTGTCATTTATGATGACAAATAAAGACCTCGCTCCTGAGGATGGCCCTATCTTATTTGCTTTGAGCCCTTCGCCACCACTCAGGACAGTTTTGTCAAACCATGGACGGTATCTAGCTCACCACGAAAGGTATCTGGCACAGCCTATTTTTGTTATTCGTTGGTGGACAGTTGCTTGTGATGGTTTACTCCGTGGCAATAATCAATTCGCTTAGCTCTGGGTTTTCAGCAATACAAATATTGCAGGCGAATGCCATGCCGCTGGATGCCTTATCGAACCAGACTTGCCCGCAGTTCTGTATCTTGGCATCGACTGACCATGCCATATGAAATTTCCTGCCGCATAGGCGGCAGCGAGATACGTTCTTCTCATCTAGCGGCTGCCCGCAGACGTCACATATCTCCTCCAATCTCACCTCCTCCAATTCTCTCTCCCTAATGCTACTTCGAAAATAGAACGTTCTCCATATGTTGTGTCATTCTGAGCCCCTTCACTTCCTGTCATTCTGAGCGAAGCGAAGAATCTCACGACACTCAGTGCAGGCTCCGGCGAAGAATCTCTGCTTATTTCCTTGAAGAGATTCTTCGGTCGCTACGTTTCCTCAGAATGACAACCTGTTATAATTATTTGTTGGTGGGCACCTTTCCATGTAGGTTTATTTTAGCCATTGACGGACCAGGGCTTCCTCATCTTCCCTGGTATTCACCTTACCATCCAGCTTTGCTTCCAGGAGAGATTGAAGCATTCTCCCCATGCGGGGACCGGGCTGCAGCCCCAGACTTTTCAGGCTCTCACCGTCGAGAGATGGCTTGACATAACGTAAGTCGTTAAGGTAAAGCTGGAGGCGTGAACGAGCAATGTCGGAATCGCAGGCCACGGCGCTGGTGGTGATCGGTGTGGGGGAATAGTGCTTTAGCAATCGGTGGATGCTGCTGGGAGGCAGATCGGGCTCAGCTAACATATGGAGCATTGCCTTCAGTTGTAGCACCTGTCGCATGTTTTGCCTCAATTCTCCAACTATATTAAGACGAGCGATAAGTTGCTCATTTTCCTCCTCGGTGAGGTGATAGATAAGCAGCAGCAGATAGAGAGTCGGGTCTGGCGACGGCAGTTTGGACGTCAGCTCAAATTTCTCCGCAAGCCAACCATCGCCTCTCAAGGAGGGGTGAAGCTCTTTGAGAACCCCAAGCGCTTCGGCACGGTGCAGTATACGCTCAGGATGGTCTTCTTCTAAATTGAGCTCCAACTCATGCCTTATCCTGTCCCCGCTAACGGTGTCCAGCATGGATGTATGTTTACGGAGAAGCTTCTCGGTGCTCTCCTCCAGCCTAAAGCCAAGCCTCTGTTCATAGCGAAGCGCTCTCAGAATACGGGTGGCATCATCGATAAAGCTCCTCTGATGCAATATGCGTATCAATCCTTGCTCCAGATCATTTATACCACCGTGGGCGTCTAACAGCTCGCCGAAGGAATTATGGGTAAGGTCAATGGCCATGGCGTTTATGGAGAAGTCACGCCTGAGAAGGTCATCTAGGATTTTCCCCGGCGTCACGTCGGGGAGCGCCCCTGGCCTTGAGTAGGTCTCGCAGCGCGCTGTCGCCAGGTCGATGCTCAGGCTCCCCCTATGGAACTTCGCTGTTCCGAATTGACGATGAACCGTCGCCTTTTCTCCGCTAGCTTTGGCAAGCTGGCGAGCTAACAGAGGGGCATCACCCTCCACCACCAGGTCGAAGTCCAGATTGGGACGCTCCAGGAGCAGATCGCGCACCGCTCCGCCAACAAGATATAATCGCTGCCCCTGATTCTCTGCCACCTCCCCTGCGGTGCGGAGAAAGGCAAGAAGCTCCGGTGGAAGATGGCTTCCCATCTTTGACGCTACATTATCCATCGAACCGCTGTGATTATAGCATTCTCTCCTTGACAAAACGAGGTAGGCTTACTATGCTGGCCTGATAGGGGGTTCTGAATTTGGCTGATCTTGCTTCATTGCAGGACATTTTGGGTCTTACCTTCGATGACCTGTCTCTGCTTGAGCAATCCTTGGTTCATCGCTCCTACCTCAATGAAAATCCTGATTTCCCTCTGGCATCAAATGAGCGTCTGGAGTTCCTGGGCGATTCTCTGCTGGGCTTTGTTATCGCAGAAAAGCTGTATGAGGAATGCTGCGATATGCCTGAAGGTGAGATGACCAAGCTTCGAGCCTCGCTGGTGCGCGGGGAAACCCTGGCTCGTTTAGCCAGCTCACTGGGGCTTAGCGACCACCTTTATTTAGGGCATGGTGAGGAGGCCAGCGGTGGCCGCCAGCGGAAGTCCACTCTAGCAGGGCTTTTTGAGGCAGTGCTGGGAGCCGTCTTGTTGGACAAGGGCTTCCCCGTCGCCGAAGAACTTGTTCTCAGGCTTTTCGATGCCGAGATTCAAAATGCGATTGAAGGTAGGGTCGTTGCCGATTACAAATCTAAGCTTCAGGAGGTCGTTCAGGCAAGGCATCAAGTAACCCCCATCTATAGGACTACTAAAGAGGCGGGACCTGACCATGCCAAGGAGTTTACCGTCGAAGTACTTATTGATGACTGCGTGATTGGCAGGGGGCATGGGAGGAGCAAGCATAAGGCAGAGGTGGACGCGGCGAGAGATGCGTTGGAAGGCTTAGCGTGAGAACAATAGGTGGTGAGCTTGTGGAATCGTCGCTGGAGGGCTTTTTGTGCTACAATATAAGGTTACGAGGCTGTCAGAAAAATAGGGTAGATTGTAGCATCCGCTCCAATCACGCCTAGAGCAGATGCTCTAGGCTACCCTGATTTTGTTAGGTTTCTGGATGCCTTCGTGACATTGTCCAAAATATTATTGTTGGCATTGATGATTTTGAGATTATCTATATGATAAAAGATGATCGTATTACAATCGTAAATGCAAATTATGCTGCTGGCGATAAACACCGGGGGCTATAAACGGGGCATGGTGGCACGTCTCGATATTAGGAAGGCTGAAATTGAGGACAGAGCGTCCCAAAAGGGGTGAATTGTGATTGATGAACTGAAGGTTTTCACTGGCAATACCCATCCTTCTCTGGCTGAGGGGATTTGTGACTATCTGGGTATCCCCTTGGGCAATGCTGAGGTATTCGAGTTCACCAACGAGAATACCTTCGTGCGCATCCTGGAAAATGTCCGTGAGCGGGACGTTTTTGCCATCCAGCCGATCTCATCACCAGTGAATAAGAGCTTAATGGAGCTCCTGATAATGCTTGATGCCTTGAGGAGGGCTTCGGCGGGGAGGATCACCGCAGTGGTCCCCTACTTCGGCTATGGTCGAACTGATAAGAAGGACCAACCGCGAGTGCCGATAACAGCTCGGCTTGTCGCCGATATGATAACCGTGGCTGGGGCCAACCGTTTGGTTACTGTGGACCTTCACGCCGGGCAGATTCAGGGCTTTTTCACCATACCAGTGGATGAGTTGACAGCGCTTTATATGTTGAGCAAATACTTTGAAGACAAGGGGGTGGAGAACCTGGTAGTGGTAGCCACCGATATTGGCATCTCCAAGCGGGCCCGTGACCTTGCCCAGAGGCTCAATGTCCCCCTGGCAATTATAGAAAAGCGGCGGGTGGGCAATGTTGACCGGGCTGAGACCCTTAATGTCATTGGCGATGTAAGCGGTAAGTGTGCCCTGCTATTCGATGATGAGATCGATACCGCAGGCTCTTTAGTGGCTGCAGTAGAGGCGTTGAAGGCGAAGGGTGCCACAGAGATCGATGCCTGCTGCACCCATCCCGTCTTCTCCGGTCCGGCTATCGACAGGATCGCCTCAAGCCCACTTACCGAGGTGGTGGTCACCGATACCATCCCCATATCTAAAAACAAGAAGTGCGATAAGATTACTGTCCTCTCTATAGCCTCACTCCTTGGCGAGGCCATCCACCGCATTCATGGTGGTCTCTCAGTGGGGGCGATGTTCGAGTGATGGGGTGGTGTTGTGCGTAAGAAGAAGAAAAAATTAGTCGATGTCTATCACGCCTCGGGTGAGTTGGAAGCGCAGGTTATAAAGGGCCTTCTGGAGAGCAACGGCATACCCTGTATCTTGAAGTCTGATGCTGCCTCTTCGGTCCATGCCTTCACCGTCGATGGCATGGGCGAGGTGAAGGTTGCGGTGTTGGAATCGATGGCCGATGCGGCGCGGAAATTGATCGCTGGTGAATGAGCATGGTCAGGTTGTTTAGTGGTCTTCTGGATTCCAATGAGAAGCAGCTAAAGAAGCTCCAGCCTCTCGTTGAGCGCATCAACGCCCTTGAGCCTGAGTTCCAGGCACTGTCGGTTGAGGAGCTCCGCCATAAGACCGATGAGTTTCGCGCTCGCCGGGAGAAGGGCGAATCGCTGGCCCATATTCTGCCTGAGGCTTTCGCCGCAGTCAGGGAGGCGGCCAGGCGAACATTGGGGCAGCGCCACTTCGATGTCCAGCTTATGGGGGGCATCGTCCTTCATCAGGGAAGGATAGCTGAGATGAAGACCGGCGAAGGGAAGACCCTGGTAGCTACCCTCCCCATGTACCTTAATGGCCTCGATGGCAAAGGGGCTCATGTAGTCACGGTTAACGACTATTTAGCCAAGCGAGACTGCCACTGGATGGGTCCCATCTATCATCTCCTTGGCCTGAGTGTTGCCAGCATCCAGCATGAGGCTTCCTTTCTGTTCGACCCCGACCACGACTCGGAGGACCCCACCTGGACACACTTGAAGCCCATCAAACGTCGCCAGGCCTATGAAGCCGATATCACCTATGGCACCAACAATGAGTTTGGCTTCGACTATCTCAGGGATAACATGGTGGTTGACCTTCAGCAGCGGGTGCAACGCCACCTTCATTACGCTATCGTCGATGAGGTGGACAACATCCTTATCGATGAGGCACGCACCCCGCTTATCATCAGCGGTGCGGCGACGGAGGCGGCGCAGAAATACCAGACGTTTGCCAGACTGGTGCCTCGCCTGCGCCAGGATGAGGACTATGAAATAGATGAGAAGGACCGGGTGGTGACCCTGACCGATGAGGGCATGTCCAAGATGGAGAAGATGCTGAGGAAGGAGGAGCTGCTGAAGGCGCCTG
>CAZYLE010000092.1:4050-6654 GCA_964648675.1 uncultured Dehalococcoidales bacterium | reverse complement strand
AGTTTCTCCAAATTCCACCTGCCTGAGCAAATCCTCAAGCGAACGATTTCTCAAGTGAGCGACTTCAGACAAAGTTGTGTCGTCTTCAAGTCCAATTGGGAGGCACTTGTTTTGTTGCACCATTACTGCCCCTTCTGAGGAAAGCTTCCCATTTGGGGAATATAAAACTTTTCTTTAACTGAATTTCCGATCAAATTCCTATGCCAGGCCAGATTACAAATCGTTTCCAAAGCTGAATAGTTGTATTCCTCCAATAGGTCCTGGCTCAATTTTTCTGGCTGCAAAGCAAGGTCCCTTTCAGTTCTGTTCAGGTCATCGGTTACTTTATCTGTGGCAAATTTGCTCATCTGCGCTATCACTCGACTCAGTTCGGGATATCGTTGTAGCTTAGAGGTAAGATCTCCTGTACTTTCTGACAATACAGTGCCAAGCTCAGCAACGAGTTTATCGTTATTAACTTCCCATCGAAAGCCAAAATCGGCTAATGCTTTGCACAAAAGATACTCTGCCAACTCATCGCATTTCCCCAGATTGTTCTTAGGACTATCAAAATCGATTAAGTCAGCCCGTAGTCCGACCCTACTCCGTAGGGCTAATTTTAGTCCCTGTGCTACATCTCTTAGATTGGCTACACTCCTATTCATTAATTCAACTGAGGCATATGTGTGGTCTATTGCCTTGGTGGTTGCCCTTATTGAGGCCTTCTTCTCCAACCACGGACAAGTTCTACTCTCCCTTACCGCCGCATTTATCAAATCGATAATCCACCAGGGAGCGGCCACCTTTCTCTCCACTTCTTCCAAGGTAGGGTAGGTTAAGGTATCTGCTTCTTCCCCTAACTGGCTATGATGCTCGTTAATGGTAAACTTCTCTTTTAGCATTATTTCTCTCTCTGTTTCCTCTTCGGGGAGGTCCATGTAGATGAGCTCTAGCCTATCTAATAGAGGTCGCGGGACTTCGTTAACATGGCTGAACCCCAGTGGATTCCCCGTGGCAATCAGGACCAGGTCCAATAGATGTTCCCAGTTGTACTCTTCCAGGATCGCCTTCTTCTCCTCGAGAACCGGGTGCAATAGAACCTGAACTTTGGTTCTAATCGCTGGTAGTTCATCGATAAAGAGAATCCCCCGATTTGCCCTGAGGATGCCAGTTCCGGTAAAAACCTTTGGGTCAGAAGGGGACATTCCCCGAGCTATGGCCTGAATATCCTTAAGACCAAGAAGTTTAGCTTCGTTAGTGTACTCATTGCCCTGGATTCGGGAAAACCTACTCCTCCCAGGAATGAATTCAACTCCATATTCTTTTTGCGGATCTTTCGAGGCGCGGCACCTGGCGCAGAGCAAATCTTTAGGCCACAAAGGGTCATCATGATATGGACAACCCCTTATCGCTGGAACCTGTGGTAAAAGCTTGGTCAAAGACCTGGCCAGTCTGGTTTTCCCAGTGCCCTCTTCCGAGACCAAATAGGCATGAGCCCCTGACAATAAAGCCCTCAATACATCCTGTTTTGCTTTTTCCCTGCCTTGAATATCCGGTAATGGGTCTTCCCCCTTCTTGACTTTCTGCAAGATCGACCATCTTAGCTGATAAACCACCGATAAAGGCTGGTATTCTCCTAAATCAACGGTCTTTGGCCTCTGTATTAAATTAAACTTCATTCTTTCCTCTCATTTCTTTTCCACCGAGGTCAATGGCGAAAGGAACCAAGAACGGGTACTCTCATAATATATGATACCACACTCTAGGTAGCCATATAAGTGTCGGCTGCTTCTTTACCTATCGGACGAGTAGCTAAGACCAGGATTAGGGCGACAACGGCAAGTCCAGCAAAGACAAACCATATACCTTGATAAGTACCCCAGTTGTCATAGACCTACCCGGCTAGCGGCGGTCCGGTTAATCCCCCCAGTATGTTTATGCCCATGATTAGGCCGAAGACGGTGGTAAAGCCATAGAAGACAGCCACATCCACATAAAGCGCAGTCAGCAGAGAAGCACCAACAACCCACCACCCGAAGAACACTCTCGAGGGTTTCCAGCTTCGAGGCATTGACTAGTACACCATGTCCTGTACATTTCTGGGCCAGCGCCTTCAGGGAGGATATCCTCAGACGCTGACCCGTCGCCACAATGCTTGATACTATCATCCCGGTTGCGTACTGTGCAAGGTTAACTACAGCCCATTGCCGCTTGGGATGGCATGATGCCCTGTCCTCAATGCTAATTGCGTTATCTTATGGGGTAGTATTATACTTCGAAGGTGTCAATGTGAGCCTCAGGGCGATGTTGCAATGTACGAAGGCAATTGAATAGCTAGTTGAAAGTCTGGTATAGAGGAGAGTGGCGACAATGAAAATTATCGTTCTGGGTGGTGCTGGCGATATGGGGAGCCGGGCGGTTGAAGAGCTGGCAAAGGCCGAAGGTATTGAGCAGGTTACCATTGCCGATAGGAATCTTGAGGCTGCCAACCAGATTGCAAATAGGCTTCAGGGGGAAAAGGCCAGGGTGGATGTCAAATCCGTAGACGCCAACGACCACAATGGCCTGGTGGAGGCTATGCGTGGTTATGATGTGGCTGCATCTGCGCTCGGCCCGTTCTACCTC
>CAZYLE010000092.1:0-4040 GCA_964648675.1 uncultured Dehalococcoidales bacterium | reverse complement strand
GGCTACACCAGCATCTGCGACGACTGGCTGGCTGCCGACGAAGTGATAAATCAATTCTCGGAAAAGGCACGAGAAAAGGGAGTCACGGTCATTACCGGACTGGGCACCAGCCCCGGAATCTCCAATGTCGGTGTCGCCTATTTTAACCAGCAGATGGACCGGCTTCGTCGAGTGGACATATGTGTTTACATGCCGTTGAACGCCGGTGGAGGCGAGGCGGTTGTCGGACATACCCTGTTCATTATGAGCGGGAAGGTTGCAGTGTGGCGAAATGCAAAACGGATGATGATCCGCCCCTGCAGTGAGGAGCGGGTGCTTGAATTCCCCCGGTTCGGACCGGTCAAAGTCTGGAATATGGGCCATAGCGAGCCGGTGACGGTTCCTCTTTTCATACCGGGAATAGAGGAGGTAAATTTTCTCATGGGTTTCGGCAAGGGTTCTAACTGGTTCGTCTTACCGTCTAAACTACGCCTTTTCGGGAGCAAACGTTTCCAGCGCATGCTAACCAAGCTCCTGAGCAGGCTCGAAAACATAGGCCAGCCTCAGGAGCCGGAATGGGGCGCGGTCCGAATCGATGCCTGGGGTGAGCGAGGCGGTGGGGAGGTACATGAGATAGCCTGCGGCATCGGCCAGATGCGGGAGGCGACTGGAATCTCTCTGGCCATTGGAACTCTGATGCTGGCGCGTAAAGAGACTCTCACTAAAGAGGGAGGAGTGTATGGACCTGAGGCCTGCCTGGACCCGATCAAGTTCTTGACCTATTTAAAAGAGATGGGAATTACCGCATACTTCGACCTGGAGATGACCAAGCCGGTCGTCTGAACGCCAGTTGAACCTGTATCCCTAAAGGCGGTCTCATGCATTGGAAAGGGGAGAGAGAAATGTTATCAGACGATGTTAAGAAACAGCTAAGACTTCCCCGGTTAGGGCAGATGGGCTATGTGGTACCCGATATAAATAAGGCAATCGCTTATTACAAGGACACCCTCGGCATAAGCCCGTGGATATTGCTGGATGAGAGGCCTGAGCCCTGTATTGAGAAGGGAAAGGAGATACACCCGTTATTGAGGATAGCCCTGGCATATTCAGGTCCAGTCCAGATAGAGCTTATCGAGGTAGCCGAAGGGGAAAGTCTGCACCTCAATCATATTAAAGAAGCCAAAGAGGGGGTTCATCACCTGGGTTTTATGGTGCAGGACATCGAAAAAAGGCTGGATGCCTGCCATAAGATGGGCATAGGCGTATTGCAACGGGGGACCATAAAGGATACTGGCCTTACCGTAGATTATGCGTATTTAGACACCATCAAGCGAGCAGGCATCATCCTCGAGTTTATACAGTGGCGTTTAGGCCCAATGCCCCTGCCTATAAACAGGTTCGTATTCAAATTTGCGTGCTGGGCAGGGTCGGGGACTTTGCTTAAGGGACGGGTAATCAGGTAGCATAAAGGCAGTCATAAAAAGTTATGTCTCTGCTGTATTTTTGAAAAAAGCAATTGTATAAAGGAGGCACTATGGGAGAGATATACGGAGGTCATCTGGTGGTGAAATATCTCAAGGATGTCGAAGGGGTAACCACCATCTTTGCGCTTACCGGGGGTCATATCGACAGGATTTTCGACGGGTGCATGGAGTATGGGGTAAAGATAATCGATGTACGCCATGAGCAGGCCGCCGCAATGATGGCCCATTCGTGGTCGATATTCCGGCACCAGCCGGGCGTATGTCTGGTAACTGCAGGCCCAGGGTTTACCAATTCACTGACCGGGCTGGTGAATGCCTACCTTGACAATGCCCCTATCGTTCTGCTGAGTGGCACTGCCCCGGTACGCGACTGGGAAAAAGGCGCTCTTCAGGAGATGAACCAATCAGATATGGTCAAATCCATGGTGAAGTGGTCCGGCGTATGCTATGACGCCAAACGGATCCCCGAGTACCTTTCCAAGGCCTTCCGACATGCAGTTTCCGGTCGCCCGGGACCGGTATTCCTGGAATTGCCACCGGATGTCCTGAATGTAAAGGTCAACGAAGAAGAAGTGCCGTTGCCAAACAGGGGAGGCAGGATATACAGGTCCATGCCCGATCCCGCAGCTATCGAAGAGGCTGCATCTCTTATTAACAGCTCGAAAAAACCACTTTTAATTGGGGGAAGTGGTGTAGGGTTTAGCGATTGTGACAAGGAGCTACTGGATTTCGTCGATAAGACAGGTATGCCTTTCGTCCTGCTCAACAATGGCAGGGGAGCAATTCCCGATGGACATCCCCTGTCTCTGTGGGATGGGGGCCAGATGGCGCTGCTGACCGCCATGTCTCAGGCAGACCTGGTAGTCGTCCTTGGGACTCGATTCAACTGGCTCCTTGGGTTTGGAGCGGGATTGCCGCAAGCCAAGGTTGTCAGGGTGGACATTGACCCCACCGAGATAGATAGAAATAGGGGTTCTGATATCGGTCTGGTGGGCGATATTGGCCTTAGCCTCAAGCAGCTCAATACACTGGTGGAGCAGAGAGACCATGGTAGCTGGCTCAAAGCACTGCGTGATTCATACCTGCCCTTGATTGCGGGTGAGCTTGACTGCCGGCAGAGGACAACGGAACCCATCCATCCAGCTCGCCTGGTAGAACAGATAAGAAAAGCTACGCAAGATAATGCCATCTATGTAGTTGATGGCGGGGATACCTCTTACTATGGACTGGTTGGGCTGAAGGCCAAAGAGAAATCCTCGGTAATAGCCACGGCTGCCGGCCTGCTTGGCTGTCTTGGTACCGGGGTACCTTTTGGCATTGGCGCCAAGGTGGCAAGGCCTGACCAGACCGTGGTTGTAATCAACGGAGACGGCTCCTTTGGACTGAACGCCATGGAGTTCGACACCGCCGTGCGCCATAACATACCTTTTGTTTGCGTGATATTCAATGACCAGGCATGGGGGATGATTAAGCATGGCCAGGAAATGTCGTATGGCTCGGGACGGGTAATGGGTTCGGAGCTGGGCCTTGTCCACTACGAGAAGGTGGTTGAGGCATTGGGGGGCTACGGTGAGCTGGTGAGCAAGGATGATGAAATCATACCGGCCATAAAAAGGGCGCTTGATTCCGGCAAGCCGGCGTGCATAAACGTATTAACTGACCAAACAGTGACCAGCCCGGCGACCCTGCTGTTCGTTTCTTCCCTGACCATGGAGTAGATGTCACCGTCAGGTCGATAATAGACATTTTCAAACATGATGCCTGGCAAGACGCACCCGTATGGTTGGAGGCAAACCTGGTGAAAAGCAATGCGCTGAAGATAGATAAGAGCGATAATGTCGCTATAGCCACGCAATCCATAAAGAAGGGCGACCAAGTCGTAGTGAGCGGTGAGATATTATGTAAAGCCGTCGAGGACATTGAGATGGGCCAGGGCGAATGGGTGCATGTGCACAATACACAGCCTATCCCCGGCGATTTAAAGGAATAATTCCTGCAGAGGAGATGATACATGGAGTTCCTCGGCTACAAACGCGATGATGGCAGGTTCGGTGTTCGCAATCATGCGCTGGTAGTGTCGTCGGTTTGCTGCGCCAACGGCGTTGTCGATGCTATAGGCAGAGCGCTGCCCGAGGTTGTCACCGTGACACATGCCTACGGGTGCGGCTATGGCCCGCTAGATTTTGACGTGAGCCGCCGTGTGCTTGCTGGCATGATTAACAACCCCAATGTCGGCGCCGTTCTGGTCATCGGCCTGGGCTGTGAAATGCTGAAAGCCGAACCTCTCGCGCAGTTAGCTCAGGGCAAGCCGGCCGAAGCGCTGGTGATTCAGCAAGCCGGTGGGAGCGCTGCTACCACCGCCCGGGGTATAGAGATCGCCACCAAATTACTCAAAGAGCTGAAAGCCCAGGAGCGGGTGTTGGCCCCGGTAAGCGAGCTGATGGTGGGGCTTGAGTGCGGCGGGTCGGATGCCTTGTCGGGCGTGACAGCAAATCCTGCGGTCGGTGCTGCCGCTGACCGCTTCGTTGGCGAAGGAGCAACGGTCATCCTCGGCGAGACGACGGAGATGATAGGCAC
>CAZYLE010000091.1:0-6718 GCA_964648675.1 uncultured Dehalococcoidales bacterium | reverse complement strand
GGGGAAGATTGGGCTACTAAATGTAGTGTATACCTTGGGGCTTAAGTCGGGGATAATCCCCCTCCTTATCTTCCTGGGGATAGGGGCGATGACGGATTTTGGACCTGTAATTAGTCGGCCCATATCTTTTATATTTGGTGCAGCAGCCCAAATAGGCGTCTTTATAGTGTTTCTCATTTCCTATACATCAGGGCTATTCGATATAAATGAAGCAGCCTGTGTGGCGATTATCGGCGGCTCTGATGGCCCACCAACGGTTTATATCACTGCTGCCTTGGCACCTGAGCTTCTTGGCCCCATCACACTGATAGCATACTCATATATGGCCCTTGTGCCCATCCTTCAGCCGCCGGTGATAAGACTACTCACCTCCAAGAGGGAGCGCGCTATATATATGAAACCGGAGGTGCGTGAGCATTCCAGGTTAATGCTTATCATTTTCCCTATTGCAATATTCGTGATTGCTGCCCTGCTTGTCCCTAGATCGTCACCTCTCATCGGTATGTTCATGTTTGGAAACTTACTGCAAGTTACAGGGGTTACCGATAGGCTGGCTGAATCAGCGAGGGGTGGATTCATTAATGTCCTAACATTCCTTCTCGGTTTGGGTGTAGGTGCATTGATGCCAGCCCAGGTATTCTTAACACCGCAAACCTTAGCTATCATTGGCCTGGCAGTAGTAGGCTTTGCCTTGGGCACCGCTGGCGGCGTATTGGCTGCTAAGCTGGTAAATCTGTTTCTAAAGGAGCCCATAAACCCTATGATCGGGGCAGCAGGTGTTTCCGCTATCCCCATGTCAGCTAGGACAGTGCACAAGATGGGACAAGAGCTAAACCCAAATAACTATTTGCTTTTACATGCTATGGGACCTAACGTGGCAGGCGCGATCGCCACTTCTGTGGTTGCCGGGATCTTCCTGGGTGCGCTTGGCTAAGTGAGAAATAGGAAAGGAGGGATCATGTCTGAAGAGGTTGTATCTGAAGAAGTTGTACTTGTAGAGAAAGAGAACTATATCTGCACTATTACCATCAATCGCCCGGAGAAGCGAAATGCTCTCACAACGGAGGTAATGTATCGGCTTGGTGATGCCCTCCGTGCCTTGAATGATGATAAGGATGTGAGGGTTGTGGTTCTCAGGGGTGCGGGGGAGAAAGCCTTCTGCGCCGGGCTGGACCTGAGGGGGGGCATACAGTTTAGCGAGGCTGAGAAGATGCAAAAAGGCGATCCCCTTGAGTACGCTAGAGGGAGTATTACCGCATGTCCCAAGCCGGTTATTGCCATGATCTATCGTAACGCATTAGGGGCTGGGTGTGACCTTGCATGCGCTTGTGACATCCGCATCGCCTCTGATACGGCAAGGATGGGGATAAACCCGGTTAAGATTAGCGGTGTGTATTGGCCCCAGGCGATACAGAACCTGATCAATGTGGTTGGCCTGGCCTGGGCAAAAGAGCTATTCTTCACCGGCAGGTTCATCGATGCCCAAACGGCAAAGGAGATCGGCTTGGTGAATCATGTGGTTCCTGAGGAGGAATTGCTCTCCGCTACCTATGCTCTGGCTCAGGAAATCGCCGAGAACGGGCCGCTGGCGGTGAGCGCCACGAAGGCTATCTTCAACAAGATCCTTAAGTATCAGGAGATTAGTGCTGAGGATAAGGCCGAGATCGAGGCCATCAGGGATGCTGTGGCACGGAGCGAGGACTTCAGAGAGGGGACACTCGCTTTTATGGAGAAGCGCAAGGCTGATTTTAAAGGTAGGTGATTCAGGTCGGCGGTGGAATCGTACCGGGTTTGGGATCGACCATGCCGCGCGGCCTAGTCTACCAGGTCTCATAGCCCAGGCTGTTGTAATCGAATAGCGGTGAGCTATTTGACATAACCCTTGAACCTAGAGGAAAGAAGGGCTAATGGTGGAGGAAACTATTCTCTTAGAGAAGGAAGATTACATTTGCACCCTGATAATCAATCGCCCAGATCGGCGCAATGCTCTAACGGTAGAGCTAATGTACCGGCTCGGTGATGCACTTCATACCTTAAAGGATGATAGCGATGTGAGGGTAGTGGTGCTCAGGGGTGTGGGGGAGAAAGCTTTCTGTGCCGGCATGGATTTGAGGGGGGTAATAGCAGTATCAGAAGAGGAATTGGCGCAAAAAGGCAATCCCCTTGACTACGTCAGGGGAGGTATTATCAACTGTACCAGACCAGTTATTGCCATGATTTACGGTGCCGCTGTGGGCGCCGGTTGTGATTTGGCGGCGGCCTGTGACATTCGCGTAGCTGCTGATACGGCAAGGATGGGGATAAACCCGGTTAAGATGGGCAGTGTGTACTGGCCTGTCGGTACCCAGTGCTTGGTCAATGTTGTGGGGTTATCCTGGGCGAAGGAGCTATTCTTCACTGGTAGGTTCATCGATGCCCAAGTAGCAAAGGAGATTGGCTTGGTTAATCATGTGGTTCCATCAGAGGAATTGCCCTCTCGAACCTATGCCTTAGCTCGGGAGATCGCCGAGAACGGCCCGCTTGCGGTCAGTGCTACCAAGGCCATCTTCAACAAGCTCCTTAATTATCGGAGGATGAGCGATGAAGACGAGGCTGAGATGATGGCTCTCATTAAAACAGTGGAGAGTGGTGAGGACCGGAAGGAGGGTATGGTAGCTTTTATCGAAAAGCGCAAGCCCGATTTCAAGGGGAGGTGATTTGGTGGATGGCAGATTATATTTTCCGTTACAAACTCGATAGCGACAAAGCTCCAGTGGGTAAGGATCCTCTCTTGGAGATGATCAGGGCGCAACTGGAGAGCATCATGAATGTTATTATTCCGGTAGAGGGGCAGCGTGAGGTGAAGATCGATGGGTTCAAGCTGCTCCGGGACCGCCGGACTATTCACAAGATTTTCCCCCAAGAGCAGGAATCGTCAGATTTCTTCGAGGAACATCCGCTTTAATAGTAGATGAGGGGTGTGGTATGAATTCCTTTCAAGATATCAGGAATGCTTCTTTATACGAACCAAGGATAGAGCTCATCAAGAAGCAACTGGAGAGTATCCTATCTGTGATTGACCTCGAGAAGGATGGGGAGGTGGTCGAGGTAGATGGCTTCCGGCTAAAGAATCTGAAGGATTGGCTTTCTCCCTCTGCTTGTGACCCTACCGAGATATTTGGCTATGCAGGGTCACGGTGTAACTGCGATTGCATCTTCTGCTGCAATAAAGGTAATCCCCCCTCATTAACCTTGGGCAATTTGCGAAGGCCACCCGGCGAAGAATTCGAGGAGATGAGGACGAGACTGGACTATTTCTTCCCCAAGCCCGGCTCTTGCTTATTCCCAAGCCTGGGCGACATCTATGAAGTTATGATGCATCCCCATTTCTTGGAGGTGCTCCAGTTGCTGCGAGAGAAGAGTTCAAAAGTGTTGCGGATAACCACGAATGGGGAGTCTCTGACTCCTGAAATCATCTCACAATTGGAGAAGTTAAAGCCAGTTTATCTTTACCTCTCCCTTAACAGCGTTTGCCTGACGCGCCGCACCAGGCTGATGAAAGGCAAAAACCCGCAGGTCGCTATCGAGTCCTTGCCCTTGCTTAGAGAGGCTGGGATTCCCTGTGCTCTGGTCATTGTTCCCTGGCCTGTAGATTCCATTTGTGAAATGCTTGACGACCTATCAAATACCGTTGCTTATGCCGATGTCAACGACGCTCATATTGTGGAGGTAAACCTTCCCGGGTACTCCAGGTACTTCTCTCAGGAGAAGCTCTTTGACCTCGACGAGGTTTGGGGGGAAGTCATCTCCCTTGTTAGAATCCTCAGGAATACTACCATCTGTCCTATTGTGGTTATGCCCAGCATGTATGAGGAAAATCTCAGTAAGGGGAGTAAAAACCTGCCTGGTATCATTGGCTTGGTGAAAAACTCCCCCGCTGCCAGGGCGGGCTTGAAGAAAGGAGACCAAATTTTAAAGGTCGGTAGCATTGTCGTCTCCTCGAGACCACAGGCACGGGACCTCCTTTCCATCATTCAGCGCAGTGAGATCGGTGAGACCTCGCTTACTGTTGAAAGAGAGGGTCAACCCGTTGAGCTAAGCGTTAACCTGGAGGATTTCTGCTATCCCTACTCCAAGGAGACTGACCATCACCTGGGAGTAATTTTTATGGGCACGGGGCTCAGGATGAGCTATCTGGAGGGTTTGAGGGGAGTTATCGATTCCTATAATGCGAAACACATTCTCTTCCTGTCCTCTGTCCTGGTGAAGCCTACCTTTGAGCAGTTGCTTGCTGAAAGCCACCTATTTGGTGACCTAAGGGTCGATGTTGAGGTCCCTGAAAATAGATTCTTTGGGGGCAATGTATTTATGGGCGACCTCCTCGTGGTTCAGGATTTCATTGACTTCATAAGGGAATATTTGGAAAGGGGTGGGGAGAGACCAGATTTAATCGTCATCCCATCGTCCCCCTTTAGTTTGGGAGGATGGGGACGTGACCTTACAGGAAGGGTTTATCTTGAAATCGAGCGAGAGGTCGGGGTGCCGGTGGAGCTTTTAGAGTGCAGCACGATTTTTGACTAGACATTAAAGAGGAATGTGATTACATCGCCATCTTTCACCGGATAGTTCTTTCCTTCGACATGCAAAATACCCTTTTTTCTTCCCTCGGCGATGCTACCACATCTCATCAGTTCATCATAGCCGATGACCTCCGCTCGGATGAAGCCTCTTTCCATGTCTGAGTGTATCTTCCCTGCTGCTTTTATTGCGGTGGTTTCTCTCTGAATTGACCAGGCCTTCACTTCATCCGAGACAAAAGTGAAGAACGAGATGAGTCCGAGTAGGTCATAGGAAAGCCTGATCATTCGGTCTAGTGCTGCCTCTTCCAGTCCCATGGAGGAACGGAACTCATGGGCATCGGCATCTTCTAGCTGAGCCAGTTCCATCTCAAGTTTGCCACAAAGGGCAGCAACGTTCACTTGCGGGCGTAGATATCGGGCACGCCACTCCGCCTCCAGCGAGTTTGCTTGAGGTAGGCTTTCTTCTCCGATGTTAGCCACCAGAAGAAGCGGCTTAGCGGTGAGAAATTGATAGCCTGAGATAAGTCTTTTCTCATCCTCGGTTAGCTGTTGCTCTCTAATCGGGACATCTTTTTCCAATGCCGTTTTGATTCTTTCCAGAAGTGACTGCTCCCTGGAAAGGACTTCTCGCTCATGGGGTTTCGCCGCTTTGAGGGAGGGCTCAATCTTCTGCAATCTCCTTTCCAAGATGGAAAGGTCAGAAAAGGTAAGCTCCATGTTTAGAATATCAGTGTCCCTTGCCGGGTCAACACTTCCTTCGATGTGGGGTACCCTGTCATCCTCGAAGGTACGCACCACGTGGAGAAAAGCATCTGCTTTGCTCATATGCGCGAAGAATTGACCGCCGAGCCCTTCTGTCTTGCCCAAGCCCTTGGGAGGGATCCCGATATCGACATATCGCACCTCGGCGGGGGTCTTCTTTATAGGGTGAAATATCTCTTCCAGACCGTTGAGTCGGGGGTCTGGCACCTTGACCACCCCTATATTTGGTTCTCCCGAAGTATAGGCGCCAATTTCAGCCTTGCCCTTGGTCAAGGCGTTGAAAACAGTGGTCTTACCACTTTTTGGCAGCCCGATGATCCCTATCTCCATTTTCGCACTCTACACTTTTTTGCTACTCTTAGTTGCTTAGCAATCTGTTAGTTCTTCCGCCTAAAATGGGCAGAAAACAGAATTTGATTAAGAGGTTATAATAATGGCAGTGAATGTTGTCGTAAATCCATATGTACGATTTTCTGTCAAGTAACATCGTGTTCTCACTACTACTCTATGTAATATCGCTTGACTTTCTCAAACCTATGATAACACATTCCAAAAAATGGTTCTTTACCCCCTTTACAAAAGGGGGATTTAGGGGGATTTTAGATTCTCAAATGCCTCTCTATCGGAACACTTAGAGACTGTTAATCTCTATTCTCTTGCATAATCCCCCTTGCCCCCTTTATAAAAGGGGGTGGATGTGGGTAATGATGAGCTTTCAGTTTTTATCCTCAAAAGGCATAATCCCCTGGTTATAAGTCTAGTCGAAAGTCAAAGTATGCATTAGAATAGGTAAGTAACCATCATTATCGGCAGACCACCGACAAATCATGTAAAGTGATGTACCGGACACCGCTAACGGAATAGAATTGTTCTCAAAGTAAGGATGGGGGGAGCATTGTTTTATATATTATTTGGTGCTGACGACTTCTCACTGAGGGAGGAGTTGGAGAAGATCAAAGCGGGTTTAGGTGACAGGGATTCTTTGGCATCCAATACTACAATTTTTGACGGGCAGCGGTTGGGGTTAAACCAACTGATGGATGCCTGCATGGCGATGCCCTTCTTAGGTTCTCACCGTCTTATAATCGTTGAAGGGCTGCTGAGTCGCTTCGGGAAGCGCGAGACGAAGCGCGACAAGGCAGGCAAAGAGGAGAGGTTGGCTCTCAAGAAATCAGCAGCTTTCAAGGAATGGGTGGCGCTCAAGGAATGGGTCGCTGAAATGCCCCCGACCACAGTGCTTGTTTTAGTCGAAGGTGAGATAAAGAGAGACAATGCCTTGCTCAAACAGCTTTCGTCTGTGGCCTCGGTGAAGGAGTTCGCTGTCCTAAGATGGGCAGCATTGGGAAAATGGATCGAGCAGCGAGTAAAGGAACAAGGGGGTAAGGTATCCCCCCAGG
>CAZYLE010000090.1:3524-6723 GCA_964648675.1 uncultured Dehalococcoidales bacterium | reverse complement strand
ACATGGAGCAAGCCGGTCATACCGCTGCCGACGACGAATACGCTCTGGCTCGGTTGCATATGCGCCAGCCTCTGCCCGCGCACTACGCAGGCCAGCGGCTCGGTAAACACCCCCGCCTCAAAAGATACCTCATCGGGGAGCAGGAACACCCCACGGTCAACGTTGATAGCGGGCACGCGGACATACTCGGCGAAGCCCCCGGGGTCGAAATTGGTGCTGCGCAGGGTATCACACACGCTGTGATGGCCGCTGAGGCAGTAATGACAGGTATTGCACGGTACGTGATGGGCCACGGTGACGCGGTCGCCCTCCTTGCACTTGTCCACCCCCACCCCGACATCGACAACCTCGCCGGCAATCTCATGGCCCAGCACCAGCGGCGCCCGATGGATGCGATACCACTCCATCACATCGCTGCCGCAGATGCCGCTGGCCATGATCTTGACCAGAATCTCACCGGGGCCGATCTGCGGCAGCGGCATCTCCTCCACCCGCACATCCCGGTTGTTATACCACACTGCAACGCGCATATTACGTACTCTCTCTTATTATTGCTCTATTCAAACAATCTGGCAAGCAATTTTGTCGCCGTGAAGATGAAAAGGATGAAGAAGCCCTAGGCCTTCTTACTCAGGCCGTGCAGCTTGGCCCCCACTAATAAGAAGGCCACCCAAAAGGCGAGCAGTATCACCAGGTTAAGTGGGGTCAGCAGGTACGAAGCACCAGCGATGCTGTGATTCAGCAGATCATTGCAATAGGTCAACGGCGATATAAAGGAGATTGCCCTGCCCCAGCTAGGAAGTTCGGCCAGGGGGATGAAGATGCCACTGACGAAGATGAGAGGCAGCCGTATCATGTTGCCCAACATCATGATATTCCCCACGCTCGGAGTGGAGACAGAAGCAAGTAAGACCCCCAGGGAAGCGAAGGCGCAGGCGGAGATGAGCACGGTAAGAACCAACAGCCAGGGTTGACCGACCGGCATGTCGAAAGCCAGGACGCCGATTAAGAGCGGCACCATCGAAACCATGACTCCGAATATAATTCCCGCCATGGCCTTCCCCCACAGGACCGCCACGAGCGACACCGGAGCGGTCAGCAGCCGGTCGTAAGTCCGCTGCGCCCGCTCCCACGGAATGGCAGCAGAGGTGACGGTGGAAGAGGAAAAGAAGATGGTCATGGCCATGACCCCCGGGATCAGGGCGGTGGCATCCAGGTTCCTCCTTATCATGAAAGCCAGAAACAGGAACACCGGCATAAGCACGCCGAATATGAGCACCGGCGGCTTCAAGTAGTAGATGCGCATATCCTTTCGGGCGATGACCCACGCCCTGGCCATGTCGTTACGCCCCCGCGCGGGGAAATCACGCCACTCCATTTCGTTCACCTCCCTCGACGATGCGGACATCAATGCCGGTGACCTTAATGAAGACATCCTCGAGGCTGGGTCCCGCCGTGTTCAGCGAGACCAATGCGGTGTTATGACCCCTCGCCAGGTCTACGATTTGGGGGACAAGAGCTCCGGGGCTCTGTGTGAACAGCCTGAACTTATCACCGTCCTTGCGCATCTCGAGCACACCCTTCAGGCCAGCCAGCTCACGCTCCAGCTCATCGCTAGGCTGAGCAAAGGAGACCAGCACCGACTGCACGCTCTCTATAGCCTGCCTGAGGTTCTCCGGCGCATCAATGCAGGCGATCCGGCCGTGGTTGATGATGGCAACCCGGTCACACATCTGATTCGCCTCCTCCATCTGATGGGTGGTGAGGAAAATAGTGGCGCCATCCCTGTTGAGCCTGCGGATGATCCCCCTGACGAGGATACCGCTCTGTACATCGAGGCCAGATGTGGGCTCATCGAGGAATATCACTGCGGGGTCGTGCACCAGAGCCATGGCAATGAGGAGCCGCTTCCTCATCCCCATGGAGAACTCGCTGGCCCTGGTGTCGCGCTTCTCCCACAGGCCCAGCTCCTGCAAGAGGTCCCGGGCCCTCGCCTCGCGCCGTCTTCGCGGCACGCCCTGGAGCTCGCCGGTGAATATGAGGTTGGCCCAGGCTGAAAGCTCCACATAGACGTTGGACATCTCGGGCACCACTCCGATGTCCTGTCGGGCGCCGTAAGCGTCTTTGATAACGTCGTGCCCATTAACCAGGGCTGTACCTTCACTTGGGGTTAGCAGGGTAATCAGCATGCTCACCGTGGTAGTCTTGCCCGCGCCATTCGGCCCGAGGAAGCCGAAGATTTCCCCTTTCTTGACGCCGAAACTGACGTGGTCAACCGCGAGGACTTGACCGTAGTATTTGGTCAGGTTTACCGCTTCAATCGCAAAGCCGTTTTGCATCTCTTCTCTCTTGGGCAATCAAGCTCAAATCCTTCCGCCCTGCTGGTCAATTCAGAAGCCCACAGCCCTAGGTCGGCACCTGCCCGGTGAGGAACCACTTCGCCAGGTCGGACATCCACCCCGCTATCCGCGCGTCGGGCTGCGAATCGTAGTAGGGCAGGTAGGGCTTGATGTCGAGAATCGGCGTGCCGTCATAGGTGTCCAGTCCCTTCACCCTGAGCACATTGCCCTTGCGCTCCACGAGCTCAACTGTCGTGGCGCAGATGGAGTTGGGCCGCACCGGACAGCGGGTGGCGAAGACCCCCAGCAGCGGGAACTCCGGCCGGCCCGCGGGGTGGAACTTGAGGCTGAAGTCCTCACCCGATGGGAGCTTCCCCGACTCGTCGCCCGACCAGAAGTAGACTATCACATGGGAGAACTCCTCGATCCCGTCGAGGCCGTCCGCCAGTTCCTCGTCGACAATGATGTCCGACACCGCCTCGCCGAACGACGCCGGGTTGCGCCATCCCTTCCCGCTGTCGGCCATGCGGCTGCCCGGCGGCGGACTGGCGTCAGGCTTCATGTCATTCCTCACCCTGCCTATCGGCTTCATCGCTATCACGTTAGTCTCGGTACTCTGCTTTGCACGTGTCATGATGCCTCCTCACGATGCGGCGGTATGGCCGCAGTACAACTCATGGCGATGCCACGTCTTCATCCCTCTGTGGACAGGGATCGTGGCAGGGCTGTCCCTCGTCGCCCTCTTCAACGTTCAGTACGTCGAGGACAATGTGCCGCAAACGTTCCTCGACATCGGGGTTCATGAAATAGTGGACGCGGTAGCCCCAGCGCTGCCCCTTCACCAGCCGCTGCCTCAACGC
>CAZYLE010000090.1:0-3514 GCA_964648675.1 uncultured Dehalococcoidales bacterium | reverse complement strand
CCGGCGCTGCGCAAGACGCGCAGGTGCTGCGACACCGCCGACTGGCTCACGCCGATACGCCCGGCCAGCGCGTTGACGCACAGGGCGTGCCGGTTCCGCTGCCGTGACAGCAGCTTCACCAGCCTGAGCCTGGTGGGGCCCGCAAGGGCGGCAAAGAGGGCCGCCTGCTCGTCTATGGGGTCAACGGTAACGTTTTCCATGCGTAATATAAGTTTCCGCTAATATGCTAATTTACTTATATCACACAAGAGGAGTCTTGTCAAGAGGCCGGATTGACTCACAGTCATTCTCACCGAAGGTGGTATTGTCGCCTAGACAAAGCTACGGCCAACGGAGAGGACGCAGAACCCCCTCTCCCTTGAGGGAGAGGGCTGGGGGGTGGGTGAGGCGCTGGTGGCGTAGCCGCACGGCTGCGGCGAAAAGCTTACTCGCTGACGCACGGCGGCCGCCAGCCGCACTGCTTGACCTTTCACGTCGCCCGTCACCGCCGCAGCAGCCTGACGAGACCGAGAAAGAGGTTAGCCCGTGGCACCCGCTGCATGTAGCGTTTGTAGTCATCGCCGAACTTTTCGATGAGGCGCTCGTCTTCCTCTCGCATAACAAGATATGCCGACACCATAACCGCGACGCCAATTATCACCACAACCCAATGCTGCGAAATGAAAATTAGTGCCAGACTCAGCAGCATTATGGAGAGATACTGGGGATGCCGGACAATGCGGTAGAGTCCACTTTGCACGAGGACGGTAGTATGAATGTAGCCTTCCCCTTTTTGTACACCAGCCCTGCGGCGAAAAACGAGGATGGGCATCCACCCGAGAACCAGTGAGGGCAACCAGAATGCCCATCCAATGTATAGCAGCGCATCAAGCCTAGCCCAGTTGTAGAAAAAGAACAGAGACAATACGAATTGAGCGATTATTCCAACGCAGACTACGGACCAAATAATCCAACCTTTCCATTTTCTCATATTCAGCCTCCTTCTGTTTCATACAACTTCATACAACCGTGGTAGCCAACGTTGTATGCTTCGTTATGGAGTCAGGTGCATGGTGGCGAGCGCAAGCAGCCAGCAAAGTGGCCGGATGCTGCGACCATACATCAAGCAGGCTTTATGCATACAAACATCGGATAAATCTCTCCTCCCAACCCTGGATGCGCAAACTCCATTTGCCTGACTTCAAACCCCACCCCTTCCAGAAGAACATGCCACGTTTCAATACCGAAGATGCCGCACACGTGGCGATCGGTTTCGATGTCCAGCCGCCCTCCACGGCGGATCAAGTAGATCAAAGTCACTTCATAGTTGGTGTCAGTCGGGTCAGGATCATATGCGTTCTCAATGAAAGCAATCTCGATGTCACCTCTGGCGTGGGTAGTGCATTGAGTCCAATTCTGCCGGAAGCGTTCGGGAATCGTTTCAACCATAGTAAGAAAAACACCGCCGGGTTTCAGGTGCTTGTAAGCAGTCACAAATGCCGCATGCAAGTCTGCCACCGTGACCATGTAGATGATCGAATCGAAGATTGTCACCGCATCAAAAGTCTTGCCCAACCGCAAGTTGCGCATGTCGCCAACAGCATAGGCAACCTCCGGGTTAAGCTGCCTTGCCAGCTCCAGCATATCCTCGCTGGTGTCGACGCCGGTGACATCGAAGTGTTTCTTCAGCGTGCAGTCGTTGTGGCCTCCGCCGCAGCCCAGGTCAAGAAGCGTTCTTACCTCAAGCTGTGAGTGCTCCTGGATGATTTTGCAAAAATGTTCCGTCTCTTCGACATAGTCTTGCGGCGGGCTGATGATAGGCCAGACCCAGGCAAGGTCATCGTACAGGCGCTGCTGGTTGCTATATGACGATTCTTGCAATTTTATGCCTCCGTTCATGCAGAGCCCGGTCTCAGATAAGTTTCCGGGCTTGGTAAAATATGAGGCCCGGGCAAATCATGAGTGCTATGCGATAAGCCGTCGTTAGACTATCATAGCGCGATTTCCCTCGGCCACGCTTCTTTCATAGCGATAGACCACACTTTGTCAATATAGTTAAGTGCAAAGTAGTTCTGCATCAGGTGCGGCCAGAAAGCCCCGCTCTCAGTAAGACCGAGCTGCTCACCCTCTTCCTCACACAGTCCCAGAAGGCGAGCCAACGCCAGCAGCCAGCGTACCCTCTTTTCGTCGCGCTGAAACCGCTCCGAGAGCTGTGCCTTGGGGATATAGCTATCATAGAGCCGCCAGTAGAGCCAATAATATCGAGCCATCGATTCGGTAAAGTCCATCTTGAGCGCTACCGGCAGCCTGTAGTTGAGACAGGTTTTGATATACTCTTCCACGGAGAACGTATTGAGATAGAACGCACCCGGTACATATGAGCCAGCGCCGGCACCGAGCCCGATGTAGCTATCTCTGGTAACCGATGAATATCTCGGAGCATCGCCCCGCTTAAATCCCCAGACAGACACCCGTTGGAAACCGTTTTCTAGACAAAAATCATGTATCGCCCGATACATTCTCCTTCTCGTAAATATGTCTGGCATCTTGACCCTTTTCAGCTTGAGGTATTTCCCCGCTGCAGAATAGGGGAAAGTAAAAAGCGGATAGAGCGTTACCTGATTTACACCAGCAGCGATGGCTTTTTGCAAGTCTGATATCACCTCTTCGACCGACTGGCCTGGCAAGGCAAACATGAGGTCCAGATTGACGGACTTAAAACCGGAAGACATAAGCGATTCTATTGCTGGATATAAGATATCTGCTGTATAGTTCCTACCAATTAGCTTGAGATATCGGTCATCAAAAGTTTGCACTCCCAGGCTGACCAAGCCAACTCCGTAGTCGACTAGTTTTCTCACCGTTTCTTCAGTTATGTCCAACGGATTGGTCTCAACGCAGATATCGCCAGTTACAACGAAACGTTCCCTGATCCTTCTGAGAATCACCTCTAGCTCGTCTATGAGATTTGTTGGAGTCCCACCGCCAACGTATATGGAGGAGATTTCAACTCCACCTAAATGAGCATGGTACCGCTCGATCTCTATCAGCATCGCCTCCAGGTATGGACCAACAAGTTTGCTATCATATGCTATTTTGTTGTAGGGACAGTAAGGACAAGCGTTCTTGCAGAAAGGAATGTGGATGTAGAGACCTGTTTTATCGATCGCCGGGAGCTCAAGCGCGTCTATCGCCTGGAAAATAAATTGTGAATCAGGGCCCACAAGATATCGTCTCAGCACCCTTGTGATGGTCTCGCTAATCATTCTGGAACTTCTCACATACGCCAATATTACAAATGTCTTTATAGGTTTCAAAGATTTTTGCACAATTGAATCTGGCGTTTTCGCGCTTCGCTAAGCCTCGCCAAATGCAAATGTTGTACGAGTTATTTGTTTGTTCTTGCTCTATCATCACGTGAACTCGACGTCACCTGGTGCCATACAGCGCTCTCCGATCAATATCCACGAGATATGATGGTGAACCTCGCCGTTGGCGCGCGGCTCGTAGTATTCGTGCTCGTACAACACTTTAA
>CAZYLE010000089.1:0-6742 GCA_964648675.1 uncultured Dehalococcoidales bacterium | reverse complement strand
CCCCTGGCGGGAGGGAGTTAGAGGGAGGGGGACACTTACACCATCGCCGGCCAATGGGCTCAGGGCAAAGGGGATAAGTCTATTCTCCAAGCAGAGGTGGAAGAGACCCAGCAGATAGGCTATAATGAACATTCGATCAAGGAAGAAGATGTCTGTACTTCGTGATATTATAATAACTCTCCTTCTGGCGCTGTGTATCTTCTTTGCAGTGCAATTCACCATACAGAGCTGCCAGGTGGACGGCAGCTCAATGCTGCCCAATTTCGAGAACGGTCAACGCTTGCTGGTGGTCAAGGCCGCCTACTGGTTCGGCGACCCTCAACGGGGTGATGTAATCATATTTCCATCTACGAATAACCCCGACGAGAACCTCATCAAAAGGGTGATTGCTCTGCCCGGGGAAACGGTGGAGATAAAAGACGGAACAGTCTATATCTACGACGAGCCGTTGGAGGAGCCCTATATTGCCGAGCTTCCCGACAGTGATTACCCTTCGATAGAAGTGCCTGAGCGCGAGTACTTCTTCATGGGCGACAACCGCAATAACAGCAACGATTCTCGTACTTGGGGAACGATCTCCGGGGAAAGCATTATCGGAAAAGTGTGGCTTTGCTACTGGCCGTTAAGCGATTGGCATCTCATCACAAGCTACTCCTATGCCCAAGAGTGATCGCTCTTGGCGAGGCTACACCCCCGGTCTATCATATGCACTATATAATCGTTGGCTCAAAATCTGGGTAGGGGAATTTGAAAGGAGCCACTTTGTCACGAGAAGTCGAGGACATCTTTAGAGAGGCAGGAGCGATTCTGGAGGGGCATTTCGAACTCACCTCAGGCTTGCACTCGCCCGTCTATTGGGAGAAGTTCAGGGTGCTGAGCTCTCCACGCTACACCGAGCGGCTCTGCAAGATGATCGCCCGAAACTTCGAAGGCACAATGGTTGAAGTGGTGGCTGGTCCCACACTGGGGGGCATCATCATCGCATTCGAGGTGGCAAGGCAACTGGGGGTAAGAAGCATTTATGCAGAGCGCGATGGCGCGAGGAGAGCTTTCAGGCGCGGGTTCTCCATTAATCGGGGCGAAAGAGTTCTCGTCGTTGACGATGTGTTGACTACAGGGACCTCCACCCTCGAGGTGATCAAGGCGGTAAAGCGACACGGTGGCGAAATCGCCGGGGTGGGAGTTCTGGTTGACCGTTCGTCAGGAGGAGTTCCTGACCTGGAAGGATACCCCGTTTTCAGTTGCCATCAGGTTTCCACCACCACCTATGCCCCTGACGAGTGCCCACTGTGCGCTCAGGGGATTCCTCTCACCAAGCTTGGCTCATCTCAGACAACCACGTCGCCATAGCAACCGGCTGATACGCGGCGGCACAAGTTGGATGTGACCGTCAATAACTCAGTGTGACCCGCGGCCTATGAAACGACCTTCCGTCTCTTTCGTGAGAAGTAGTCAACCAACACGTAGGCGCCCAGATTCTCTGGACTGGTGTAGAAAACCCTGCCCTTATTGGCTTTGGTAAGGAGATCGACGAACCTCTTGATGTAGGGATCCCTATCCAGCATGAAGATATTGATGGTAATCCCTTCCGTGGCGCAACGCTTCGCTTCACGAAGGGTCTCCTGGAGGGTACGGGGGCTGGGGGGATAGTCGAAATAGGCATGCCCCCCTTCGAGATGAGCAGTGGGTTCGCCATCGCTAACCATTATTATCTGCTTGCTTCCCGCTTTGTGCTTGGAAAGCAGTTTCCTCGATAGCATGAATCCATGCTGCATATTGGTGCCATAGACATATTGATTCCAGGTGATGTTGGGCAGCGCATCTCGCTTCAGCTCGACGGCATAGTCCGAGAAGCCCACAACATACAGGTTGTCGCGGGGAAACTGGGAACGAATCAGGCTATCAAGAGCCAAAGCCACCTTCTTCGCGGCAAAGAAGTTGCCTCTCATGGGCATAGACCAACTTAGGTCGAGCATCAAAACAGTAGAGCACTGAGCGAGGAACTCTGTCTGATAGACCTCGAAGTCCTCCAGCTTCAGCCTGACCGGGCTACCTACACCCTCTCTGCGGAGGGAGTTCATCAAGGTACTCTCGACGTCGATAAGAAAGCTGTCTCCGAACTCATATTTCTTAGTTTCGTCGGACCTGTCGACACCTATGCCCTTGTTCGACACCTCGTGCTTGCCAAAGCGCCCCATCTTCAAGTGATTGAAGACCTCCCTGAGGGCCTTCTGGCCAAGCCTCCTCGTCGCTTTCGGAGTGAGCTTCCACCTATCATGCTCCTTCCAGATGTACCCCGCCCTTTCGAGAATATCGGTCAGCTGCCCAAGTTGCTGCAGCGCACGGTAGGCTTCATCCCCCAGGTAGTGCCTCACCCTGCTTGCATCGATCTGGTCCAGGGATGAGCCGAATTGACCTCGCTCCAGCTGCCCCTCCAATTCATCCATGCCCTGAAGCTCTTCCATCAACCTCAAGGCCTCCGCCAGCGACAGAGGTTCATCCCCCTGGAACTGGTACTGGGTTCCCAGTTTCCTCCGTCCTGAGAGATACTCCAGATTGGCTACCAAATCCAAGAACTCATCCCTCAGGTCCTGATACTCAAGCAAAGAATCCACCATTTGCTCCAGAGACCGCCTTGTCTCCGCTGGCAGGCTATTCAGAAGGGATTCCATCTGCGCTATCCTCTTGCGGAGCATTTCAATCAACTCTTCCAGGCTGGATGGTTGCTGGTCACCAAATTGCTCACCGAACTGCTCCATAAAGCCCTGGAAATCTGGCTCGCGTCCCCAGATCTTGTCTCGAAGCATCTGGTTGACACTCTTCAGCATGTCCCGCAGGTTGTTGATGTCATCCGGGGTCAAGCTCTCAAGAGCCCGTTGGACATCCTTGAAGTAGGACTCCATGATCCTGTTTCGCAGCATCTCCATCAGCTCTTCGAACTGCCGGCGAGCCTCAGGATCAATGAACTCGTAGCTTGCCATCTCTTTTATAGCTCCGGGGAGATCTTGGGGTAGATTGTCAAGGAACGACATGTTCTTGGCAGCCACGCTCTCGAGGGCTTTGACCAAGTCCTCCGGTTGCTCGCCAGCCCGTGCCTCCTCCAATCGCCTTTCGATTCCCCCCTTCTCGGTCTTGATGACCTCATCCAACCGCTGGCGAATGTCATCAAGCACGGAGCCTATGTTGTATTTATCCAGGGTCTGCCGCCTAAGGGTGCGCAGTTGCTGGAGCAAATCCTGCATGCCGTGAAGCCTTTGACCCGCTCCCCCCTCAAGTCCTAACCGGAAAAGCCTCTGGAGAGCACGCAACGCATCACCATCAAAGCTGAGGCGATCGGAAAGCGCATCGATCAAAGCCTCGGGGCTCAGTTCGGGGAATTCTTGGGTTCCATCCCACTGTGAATACCTATAGCGAATCATGCTAACCCTGATAACGAGTTTTTCCCGCCACTCTGTCTTTGTTCAACCTCTTGTTCCGGTGAAGCCCCTCCAAGATGAATTCCACGACCGATGCTGTGGTAGCCGGAGTATCTTCAGCCCCAAGCCTGCCCATAGCCTCGCTCAGCCCTCCGAGTTCCCTCGCCAACTTCATGTATTCGTCGGAGTTCATGCTTTCGGAGACCTCCACTCTAACGCCGTTCTTGAATCTCTCTAAAAGCCCATCAAAATCATGGACGTTGAAATATCGATTGAAGGTTGCTTGCACCGCATTCCTGATGAGCCTCTCAATAACCTGCTCCTCCATTTCCTCCTCACCGCTCTCCAGTTCAATCTTCCCTTTAGTCGAGGCGATAAGAAGTGGCAGGTCACAGATTCTAGGGGCTACCTCCTTTTCATCCAACCTTATCCCTCTCCTGATGGCATTGCTCAGTATATTCTCGTAATTTGATATAGACACCCGAACACTCACCCCAGATCGCTGACTTATATCGGAGCTGCCTCTCGCCTGCCTGGTTATCTCAGCTACGATCTCCTTCATGAATTGAGGGACCATTGTCTGATGCAAGTCATCGTCAAAGGTAGTTTTCTCCATCTCCATTATCTCTATTTCATCTTCAAGAGTTCTGGGGTAGTGAGTCCTTATCTGCGAGCCATACCTATCCCGCAGAGGGGTGATAATACGTCCTCGGCTGGTATAATCCTCAGGGTTAGCGCTGGCCACAATGAACATGTCCAGGGGCAACCTTACCTTGTAGCCTCTTATCTGAACGTCCCTTTCCTCCAGGATGTTAAACAGACCTACCTGAATCTTCTCCGCCAGGTCGGGGAGTTCATTGATGCAAAAGATGCCTCTATTGGTGCGAGGAACCAGTCCGTAGTGCATGGTGAGTTCATCTGAGAGGTACCTGCCCTCGGCCACCCTTATTGGGTCGACCTCCCCAATGATGTCGGCAATGGTTGTATCGGGGGTAGCCAACTTCTCTCCATACCTTTGCCCGCGAGGAATCCAGGTTATCTCCACGCGATCGCCCTGCTTGGCAATCTTCTCACGGCACCTTTTACAAATGGGTTTGTAAGGATTATCGTTGATCTCGCACCCGGCGATAGCGGGAACGTCCTCATCGAGAAAGTGAATCAGAGACCTGATCATCCTCGTCTTGGCCTGGCCCCGTTCTCCTAACAGAATGATGTCCTGACCCGAGAGAATGGCGTTCTCTACCTGAGGTATGACCGTATCATCGAATCCAATGATGCCGGGGAAGAGATGCTCCTGCCTCGCTATCATTCCTATGAGGTTCTTACGCATCTCCTCCTTGACGGATAGAACCCTATAGCCTGCCGCTCTCAATTCGCGAATATTTCTCGGTTTCTTCGCGTTCATCCACTCCCTCTCTTCCATCCGCAGTGGAAACTAGCCAACATCCGGGGTCGGATGCCAACATATCGCCTGTTTGCTCGTATGCCCTACCCCTGCATCCAGCACAGATAAGCCTATGGGAACACTCACTGCACTGACCCTTCAGCTCCCTTGATCGAAGGGCGGCTAAAATGGGTGACTGCTGCCAAATTCCAACTATGCTTTTCTCCCGTACGTTGCCCAACCTAATTTGAAGCAGCATGCAGGGATTTACATCGCCATTTGCCAACACGGTGACGTAGCCATGGGGCATTCCAGCAGCACACCCTCTGCCATAGTAAGGAACCCGGCGCAGAATATCCATTGGGATATGTCTGGGTCGGATCTCCTTCTCCTTAAGGGTCAGAGCATACATAGGACAGGCAGGAACCCTTATCAGGATGGGACAATCCACCTGGGCTTCGGCCAGCCACTCCATTACTTCCCGTCTCTGGTCAGCCTCAAGTGAGTCATCCTGACACTCCCTTTTCGCTCTACCAGCCAGAACCAGGTCAAAGAACTCGGCAGCCTCTGCCCCGCTCTCCACTGCTAACCGAAGCATATCAGGAACCTGCGATATAGTTTGCTTCCGGATGACCATGCCAAGCTGGAAGGTCAACCCGACCGCCTTACAGGCTGACACTCCCGCCATTGCCTGGTTGAAAGCGCCACTCTTACCACGAAAAGCGTCGTGCGTTTCAGGTTCTGCCCCATCGATGGAGATTGCTACCGATTGAACCCCCGCCTTCACCATTTGTCGGGCGGTCGCCCTGTCAATGAGCGTACCATTACTTCCCAACCCCGTCACCATCCCCTTGCCTGATGCGGTCGCTACTATATCAAAAATGTCCTCCCTGCATAATGGCTCCCCACCGTCGAGGACTAGAAGCCCTACTTTCCAACGCGCTAAATCGTCTATCAGCTTGAACGCTTCCGAGGTTGACAGCTCGTCTGGAAGTGCTACATCTGCTGCGTCACTGTAGCAGTGCTTGCAGCTTAGGTTACACTTGTTAGTAATGCCGAAAGAAACGAGGAATGGCGGTGGTACATTCATATCGATTATGAGTTACCCCCCTTATCCTGTCCTCTGTCCCCTTTCTCTCTCAAGAATCGCTCTATATCTTTAACAAGCTCATCAGTCTTGTAGCCTGGTTGCATTTCCTCTTCACCGCTCTGCTCCGCCAATCGCTCGAAATAGTCGATGAGCTCCCTTGCTTCCACCCTAAATGACTCCCTGAGGTGAGCCATCTTTTCCTCCACTTCCTTGTCCGTTTCCTTAGCCCAGCTATCGATCTCGGTCATGTCGATTTCCAAGCCCGTCATCTGGGTGAGCACCTCGAGAACGGCTTTGGAAGACCTGGGATTCGCTATTTGCGTGGTGTAAATTGGTATTTCGCCCAATAGACAAATACCCTCAATATTCCTCTTTTTAGCAACCCCTAACAACAGTCCATTAAGACCACTGATACTGCCCTCTCTGAGCAGCGTTACACCATACTTCTCGAGTTCCTGGACTAACTTGGGACTTGTCGCTGCCGCCAACACCTTTGGCCTGTTGGTGTGGTAGATATGAGTAGGGGCAGCAGCGAAGGTGTATAGTTTCTTCGCCCCAAATTTTTGTGCCACATCTAAAACTATATTAGCAAGACCATACCCTTTCATGCTAGGCTGAGCCTCTGCCATGAAGCTTATCAGGTCATTCTCGCCACCGCTATCATAGAAGTAGAACTTGCCCTCAGGTATTCCTATCTCCTTTACTACCGAATTCTCGACAAGAACCCCACCCAGGTCGAAGAATTCATCTGGCTCGATACTCCCAAATTCCTCAGCATCTAATCTCTCTGTGAGATATTTAGCGGCGACGATGGCCACGCCTCCCATTCCAGGCCAAGCCGCTATCATCAAG
>CAZYLE010000088.1:0-6809 GCA_964648675.1 uncultured Dehalococcoidales bacterium | reverse complement strand
CCCTTGGGGTCGCCGGTGGTCCCCGAAGTGTAGATGATCATGAGGTGGTCATCCACGTTATGGGGCCCAACGGAGAAGCCCGGCACCTCGGGCCCTTGCAATATCTCATTCAGGCTCGGATATCGCGACGAAACGGGTATGCCGAAGTCATCCCTGTACGCTACCCCAAAGGTTTTTACATCGGGGAGACTGGCCAGGACATCCTCCATGGTTTCCATGAACTCCGCGGTAAATATCACCCCCTTGGAGTTGGAGTTCTTTATCTGGTAGCTTAGCTTTTCCCCTTTGGAGCGCGGGTCGATAGGCACCACGACAGCTCCCAGCAGCGAGGCGGCATATATGCTCACCACCACCTCGGGGTGATTGCGCATCAACAGGGAGAAGATATCGCCGCGGCCGATGCCCTCCTTCTCCAGAGCCCGCGCCATTTTGCGTCCCTGGAGCACCAGGTCAGAATACGTTAGCACCTCGTCAAGATGTGGCGAGTTATCAAAGGTCAACACCGGAAAGTCTGGTTTCTCCTCGGCCTTTGCATCCATGTCAAAGGCCAGAATTCCAGGCGCCTTGCTCTCAACCATACTACCTCCCATAACCTGCTAGATGCGCTGGAAGAAAGTTAGACTGCTTACCTACTCCTCGATCTCGGGACCGCTCGCCCCCTCGCGGAACCAGGTGATGGGGCGGAACTCGCGCGGCACGACACCATCCTGCCTGAACTTGGGGTATCCCAGTATGATAGCTGTACTTATTCTCCAGGGGTCGTTGACTCCGAGCTTCTCTTTAAGTGCCGGCACCATATTCAGCACCTGGCTGAATCCTACCCAGCAGGCTCTAATCCCCAGAGAGTTTGCCACAAGGTTCATATTCTGTCCACAGATGCCCATAGCTATCTTGGGATGGTCGATGGCGCGGTCGTCAGCAGCTATCAATATGACCACCGGTGCATTCAGTAAAGTGGGGGTGTATCTTCTGGCTACGGCGCCTACCCCGCCCAAGATGATACGCGGGTCGAATAGTCCCGGGTTTGGGTTAGCTTCATGCATGCCAACCAGTCCCTTCACCATCTCGTCGTCCTTATACATAAAGTACAGTCCGTTCAGCACACCCCAGATCCCCTCATTCATCTCATCGATGAGGGCCTTGTCGGTCACCACGATGAATTTCCACGGCTGGCAGTTCCCACCGCTGGGAGCAAATCGACCCGCTTCCAGCACCCTTCTAATCAGGGTTTCCGGTACCGGCTGGTCCTTGAAGTTGCGCACGCTGCGTCGCTCGAAAACCGCCTTCTCAATGGCAGTCCACTTATCGGGATTCCCCTTGGCATCATGCGGTTCATAGGGCATCCTGACCGGCAAGGGATGAGGCTCGGTCTTGTAGAAACCCTCATCCACGTGATATACATCGACAATGGAGATAGCATTCACCGGGCAGGCTACCATGCAGTTGAAGCAGCTAAAGCACTCGTATTCATCCTTCTGTCGCGGTTTTTCGTTCTCGTCCATCTCCCAGGCGCGGAAGGGGCAGTTCAAAATGCACAACCCGCAGCTATTGCACTTCTCGGGGTCAGCCTTCATCACCCCCATGTGAACGGTCTGGGGACGGAACATCGTTTCCAGGTCTTCCCAAGGCATAGCTTCCTCCTTGTTGTATTCCCTTTTCGTCCTTTTATAGAATTCCTGCTAGCAGCTTGTCGGCGCCGACGAGGGCCAGGGTCTCATTTACCCCGTCCTCGATCATGGCTGATCGCGTATCCCGGAATATCTTCTCGATTACATAATCCTTAGAGACCCCGAATCCTCCAAATATCTGGATGGCCTGGCTGGCCACGCGGAACGCCGTCTCGGTGGCCATGATCTTGGAAGCCGTAGCGTATTGCAGCGCTGGAGGCTGGGTGGCTCGATTATACACCGAGACCTGGCGGGCAAGGCAACGTGCCGCCTCGACGGAGATGAACATATCGAATAGCTTCAGTCTGATGTTTTGATGTTGGAAGATGGGCTTACCGCCCTGTACCCTTTCCTTGGAGTATCGCAAACCTTCATCGAGGGCAGACTGGGCTGCTCCCACCCATATGTTCCCCATGGCGCCATTGGCTCCACACAAAACGGCCCCCAACGCCATATTGTGAATAGCAGGGTCCTGGAAGATCATCATGTTTTTGGGGATACGCACGTTGTCGAAGAATATCTCCCCTTGATTGAGAGGGCGCTGTCCCATCTTGTCCAGGGGTTTGCCTTTGGTGATGCCCGGCAGATCCAAAGGAATGGATGCCAGGCCGCACGCCCCCATTCCCTTAGAAGGGTCTAGAGTCAAAAACAGTGCTGCATGGCTGGCGATGTTGCCGTCGCTAACCCAAGCCGACTTCTGTCCGTTTATAATGAAGTCGTCCCCATCTGGGACGGCCCTTACTTGAGGCGCGCACTTGGGATCGCTGGAGTTCTCTCCCTCGAACCATATCCAGTCCGAGCCATGGTCGGGCTCAGTGATGGCCCAGCATCCGATCAGCTTGGCCTCGGTATCATTGCAATACTGCCGCGTCCAGTCCTGTATTTCAGGGTCTGGGGACATCATGGCGAAAATGAAGGGAAAGACGGATACCGATAAGCTGATAGCCAGACCGCCGTCGCCCCAGCCCATCTGCTCAGAAACAATCGCCGACGTCAGCGCCTCCTGCTCCAGACCGCCGAACTCCGGCGGGAGTCCTGTTCTGTGCAGTCCAAGCTCGCGATATTTGCGAAATACATCCCACAGGACAGACCCTTCTGCGATAACATCTTGTGGGTCAGCCAGCTTGTCCAGCACGATTCCGGCAGGTCGCACTACCTCTTCGGCGAACTTGTGAACCATTTCCTTTGTTGCCTTCTGCTCCTCAGTGAGGTCGACGTTCAGTTCTCTCAATCCCATAATATAACTCCTTTCATTATTGGCAGATTTACCTCTGCAAAGTTTTTTCCTGAGTCACCCTCCCAGAGCTTTCCGTGGGTCTATTTCTTCCCGCTTCCCACTGGCATCGATATGCTCAATGGCAATAGGGAAGCCTCGGCTGCCACCGGTTGTTCTCACGCTGGTGCTGGCGAGTTTAAGCACATCCATGGGATTTACGCAACCCTCAGGTGGGCGCACCCCCTTTTCCGTGATCTTTCCCGTTGCCATAAGCATCACGCCAAGAGCGGCGGGAATTCCTGTTCCCTCTCCCATCCCCTCACTTCTGGAAGACATGGAGAAAATATAGATTCCCTTCTCCCCTTTTTTACTTCCTTTTACCACTATCTTCAGACATCCCATAGGGCCGGTGAGGCCAGCCTCCTTTGTCAATCGGTCCCTTTGAGATAGTATGTACGCTACGGCGAATTCCAGCGGAATAATTTCCTGCCCTTGAACTTTTATGGGCTTTTCATCGGTGATGCCCAGCCGTACCATCCCTTTTATTAGCTCGGCATAAGCAGGGGGGAGTACCAGCCCGAGGTTGGTCACCCGCTTAACACCTTTCAGGTATTCGGGAAGGGTTATGGTTTCGGGATGGGGGTAGGCATAGACATTGTATGTGCCGACATCACGGAACTCGGTCTCTTCTTCCAAAGCACGTCCGCTTTCTTCAAACATTCTGACCGTGGTGAACCTGCCATCGAGGAACATGGGGATGTCTATCGACATGGAGTGAATTCGGTGCTTCACCACCGCCGGCCCTTCCACCTTTTCGCCGCCATGGGCATGGTAAATGTCGACCGATTCAACCTGGTCAAAAAGAAGGTCGGCGCACAATCTAACCAGGATATTGGCGATACCCGGAGAGCTTCCCATTCCGATTAGCGCTGAAATGCCCGCCCTTTTGGCATCCTCATCCATGGCAAGAAGTATCTCGGTGGCGTCAAAGTCATCGCAAATATCAACGTAGTTGATCTTGGATTCGATTACCGCCTTCAATATGATGGGGCCGTACTTGTAGTACGGGCCCACACAGTTTAGAACGACCGATGAGCCGGCGATGACCTTCTTGATGCTTTCGGGACAATCGGCATCGAACTCAGCCGCCGACAGGTTACTTGTTCGCAACCGGTGAACCATCTCCAGCAGCTTCTCCAGGTTAATATCGGCAATGACAACCTCGGAGAAGATGTCGGTTGAGGCGAGCATCGCCGATGCTATACTTCCAACCGAGCCACATCCTCCTAAAATGGTGACTTTCGACATCCTGTCCTCCTTCCGCTATAGGGGTAGTCCTTTCTTGAATACATCAGCCCACTGTTGGTGCGCTACTCTTAACTCGGGATGTTCCTTGCTGTACTCTTCCAGGGATATGCCCTGCATTACGGCATCGATTGCCTGGCGGAATGCCTTTGCCCCGGCTATTGGACCCTGAGGATGGGCATGTATGCCTCCACCTGAACCAATTACGATGTCGTTTCCAAGGTCTCTCATTACGTCTGGCATCATAGATGGTGTAATGCCTCCCGAAGGCATTGGCCAGGTTGGTTTAAGATCATACATTGGGAATCTCAAAGTCCGGGCAACATTAAGGAACTTATCGATTATCACCGGGGCTTTTCCATATGGAGCGGGTATAACAACGATGTCAGCGCCGGCAAGGCGAGGCAGTTTACCCAATACAATATGGGAACTTAGGCCGTGGAACGGCGACATATACATCGCACCGGCAACGTCCATGTGGGCAAGGATAGGGACGTTAATATCCGGGTCTTCGGCTAATGCCTGCATTACCGGCAATCCAACAGCAAGGTAGTTAACCATTAGGGCATTGCAACCCAGCTCCACGGCGCGCTTGGCATTCTCGAAGATCTTGGGCACTTTGTCGGAGATGTTAGCGGTATACAGGGTGCGTTCGCCTTTCTCCTCATAGACCTGCTTCTCAATCTCCATGTAGCGTTTGACACGACCGAGTACAGAATTGAAGGAAGCGTCGGCCAGTAGCTCATCGTCCTTGATAATGTCGCATCCACCCAGTGCCGCATCTCTGAACAACTCTGCCCCAACCTCCAGCGGGTAGCCGGTGCACGGCTTTATCATGTTATTAAGCAGGGGCCGCTCAGGGATTCCCATGAGCTTCCTCAGGCCATGGATGCCGAATTTTGGTCCCTTAAAGCCGGCCACATACTTTTCGGGGAAACGGATATCAAGCACCTTAATGCGGCCGCCCATGGAGATATTGCCGACTATCGTTGTCAGCAGCATGGGTATTTGCTCGCCGATGTTGACCTCGGGAAAGGCTATCTGGACAATGTAGTCTCTGGTTTCCACCCCTTGGGGTACTTCGAACTCGTAGTCAGGCACCTCGTAGACGCCGATCACCTTGGCAACATGCTGGCAGCGCACCTCCGGGGTTTCGCCGGGGACCGCCACCCAGGTGCCGGTGCTCTGCTCGATGGCAAGGGCCAGGGACAGTCTTGGCACCGGGATAATCTTGTGATAGGAGACAAGATAGGTGGCGATAATGTACTCGTCGTAATCTACGCCTTCGGGCAACGCCACTGGTTGAGACAAGATTTGCACCTCATCCATTTGAACACCTCCCCATAATTCGGTCATTCATGAAGTTGCTTCACGAAATCTCCTCTTGTTGAGTTTACCATAGAGACCTCGCAGATTGCTATAAACCTCCTTGTACGACTGGAAGAGGAAATCGTAGGTTTCCTCATTCTTCTCGTCGGGCTCGAAGGTCTTGTCTATCCTCACTACCTTCTTCAGGGATTCGAAGTCGGGATATATGCCCAGGCCGACCGCTGCTATCAGCGCCACTCCCACCGCCCCCGCCTCCTGTGGGTCATGGACGGTCTCGACCTTCTTGTGAGTCACGTTGGCCAAGATGTGCATCCACGGCTCGCTCCGTGCTCCTCCCCCAATGACCCTGAGGACTGGCAGAGGAAAATTGAATTTGTTCTCCACGATCTCAACAATCCATCTGATATTGTAGGCAACCCCTTCGTACACGGCGCGCAGCAGGTTCTCACGGGTATGGTCCGCGCTCAGGTTGAGAAAGCTGGAGCGCACGTAGCAGTCGTTTATCGGGGCCCTCTCGCCATACATCCAGGGAGTAAAGATCAGGTAGTTAGAGCCTGGCGGAATTTCCCCGACCTTCTTATCCATGAGGGCAAAGATATTAGGGATTTGCGGGTCTTTCTGTTCCGCCTGGTAGAACTCGTCGGCAATCCACTGCAGGCAGGCGCCAGCAGTTTCGGTCTCAGCAAATAGGAATGCCTTGCTCGGATCGGCGGAGTGGATGGCTGCTACTCCACATTTACCTTTGGGCATGCGTTTGGTAACCACACCTACCCACCCCGATGTCCCGAGATAAACATGGCCTTCGCCTTCACCGATTGCGCCCGACCCAACAGCGGCAGATGGAGCGTCACCGGCACCGGCCATGACCGGGGTGCCCTTCAGAAGTCCACATTCACTGGCAGCACTAGCCGTTAACTCGCCGACTTTATCGATGGACCTCACCAGGGGCGGGAATTTCTTCGGGTCAAGCCCAACATAACTAAAAATGCCATTTAGCCATGTCTTCTTCTTCATGTCCAGGCCGAAGACGGAGGCTTCTGACCAGTCCATGACCATGTTGCCGGTGCTGCGGTAGATGAGGTAGCCGGCAACGTCGAGAAAGCAGCGCATCTTCTCATATATTTCGGGCTCTTTCTCCTTCATCCATACCAGTTTTGGTATGCCGTCCTTCCCACCAAGGGTTGCGCCGGCAATGGCGGAGAAGATGTGAGGGCCGCCGAATCTCCTCATGACGTTTTGTGCCTGAATGCAGGCCCTGTTATCGAGCCAGATTATCGCCTGCCGTAGCGGCT
>CAZYLE010000087.1:0-6994 GCA_964648675.1 uncultured Dehalococcoidales bacterium | reverse complement strand
GATATAGAGCGAACATACAAACTATTGCATAGCGGACACGCTACAGAATGTCCCTCTATCATCGCCTCAAATGGAACATCCCACTCCTGGCCATCGTTGTCACATCTGAAGCGGCGTATCGCCATCTCGAAATTGCCCCCTTCCACCCGAATCGCCTTACCTTGAGTCAATGCCTCAGCCATCTTCTTTCTTGCCGACTCCAGAACCCTCTGGAAGGTAGGACGAGAGATATGCATCCGCTGCGCACTCTCCGCCTGATCCAATCCCTCCAAGTCTTTGAGGCGAATGGCTTCCGCTTCCTCGATAGAGAGGACTACCTCTTCCCAGTTGTTAAAGGGAACCCCTACCGGCCGGAAGTAGGTTACACGAGGGATTGACTCAACGCATCTATACTTTACTGGCCTTGGCATAGCATCACCTCCTTCACAGCTTCCAATCCCCGTGAAGACTGCGAAACATGACCGCTGTTAAAGCTATAGAAACACTGAAGGCAACACATGTTAAAAAGTGCTCCCATGATCGAATTTACTGCCTGAGCCCTCTCCATCGTTACTCCACTACCTTAAGTCAACGCTCTGTTCGAACATTATGAGCATACGCCCATAATTATTGTATCATTAATCACTATTTTGTCAAGGGGTCTAACTGAGTGCTGATATAAGCCACCGAAGAGAAGCATTACTGTGACGATATTGGTGTTACCTGGGAGATGGGACCGATGCGATGCAGTTATATGGCATGTAACGCGTCAAATCGGCATATGTGGAGAGGGTCGGCATATTGGACGTGTTCACCAAATGAAATGGTATCATCACAGAGCTATGACTTGTTTTTTACATATAGTAGAAGTTCCTCAGCTAATCGCTGTCAACTCAGCCCTTATATGATACGCAGATGCGTTGTGCTCGTCTCCTAATATTTGGTCGCCAACAATGAAATTGGCGACCATTTTCGCGTTGCCTATACCACCAAATAGGCTAGTTTTCCCGCTCCAATTCAGCCAGCCAGTTGTGAAGAAGGGTCTTGTTGTTAAGAATCTCCATTGACGCAGAATATGGGTCGGTTTCCCCCTTCTCCACGCCATCCAGGGACGCCATCATGCTCCCGTCCGTCTCCAACAGCTTCAGAATCCGCGCCATAAGCCTTTGCTGGATGGTTTGGATAAACTCCCCCCTCCTTTGCCTCTGGCGATGAAGGGCAAGGCGCCCCGTCTTCTCCAGAGCCTCACGATGTTTCAAGATATTATGGTATAGCTCTTCTGTGCCGATATCATGTACCGCCTGGGTCGATATCACCGGGACTTCCCACCATTCTTGCTTTGGGCTTTGATGGAGCATCTTCTCCAGTTCCGCCACCAAACCATCTGCTCCCTCACGATCGGCCTTGTTGACCACAAATATATCAGCGATCTCCAAAAGCCCTGCTTTCATCGTTTGAATGGCATCTCCCGCCTCGGGAACAAGAACCACCACCGTGGTGTCGGCAGCATCCATAATGTCAAGTTCTGTCTGCCCGACACCCACTGTTTCCACGAGAACAAAGTCCTTACCGAAAGCATCCATAAGTTTAAGCACCCCGCGAGCCGCTCGAGAAAGCCCACCTCGACTGTCCCTGGTGGCCAGGCTGCGGATGAAGACTCCCTTATCCAGATAATGCTGCTGCATCCTGATACGATCGCCCAGGACAGCACCTCCAGAAAAGGGACTTGACGGGTCACAAGCGATGATTCCTACAGTAAGACCCTGGCCTCTCATCACCGCTGTCAGGCGATCCACCAGTGAACTCTTGCCCCCACCTGGGGGTCCAGTAAGGCCCACAGAATAAGCCTTCCCCAGGCTGGGATAGATACGGCTCATTATCTGTGGTACCTCAAATGCCTCCCTTTCCACTAAGGTTATCAACCGCGCCAGGGACAGTTCGCTCCCCGCCAGCATACTATCTACAAGTTCCATTAGCTCCGTTTCACATTCTCCTTGATATAATTAGCGATCTCCTTAATCGATGTTCCAGGACCGAAAATAGCACCCACTCCTTTCTCCTTGAGGAAAGGTACGTCCTCCTTGGGGATAATGCCCCCTCCGACGATCAACACATCCTCCACTCCCTTCGACTTCAGCTGATCCACCACCGACGGGAAGAGGGTTTTATGCGCCCCAGAGAGGCAGCTCAGTCCCACCACGTCGACATCCTCCTGAACCGCCGCCTGCACTATCATTTCTGGGCTTTGCCTTAGCCCGGTATAGATTACTTCCATCCCTTCGTCTCTTAACCCCAGAGTCAACACCCTAGCACCCCGGTCGTGACCATCGAGGCCAGGCTTCGCCATTAAAACCCTTATCTTTTTCTCCTCAGCCATCACTCCTTCCTTTCTTCGAGCCTACCGAATCTTAGACTAGTATTGACTGCCCTAATTTCCCATCAATTCTCGCCAAAGTGCATAGAGCTTACCCTAAGCCTTCATTTTGCGTGCGTGCTTCTGCATCTCCTCGGCGTTTTCATCCTGCTCTTTCTTAAGCGCCGCTATTTTCTTATCTGAATAGCCGAGAATCCCTTTGAGCACCTCATCAGTATGCTCTCCTAGCACCGGCGGGGGAGTATATTCCCCTGAAATGGCACCCGGCATTTTTATGGGGCAATCGACAGCCCTCATCTTTCCATACACCGGATGCTCCATTTCGAACACCGCTTTATTATGAATAACCTGAGGGTCTTTTATTACCTTATCCAAGGTATTTACCGGGCCAACAGGTATGTCCTCTACTCGCATCAATTCTATCCAAGTCTCAACATCGGCTTCCACTAAAGCTTCCTCTATCTCTTTCTCCATATCCCTTTTATTCATCATCCTATCGCCTTGCGTCTTGAACCGAGGGTCGTCGATCATCCATTCCTTGTTTATCACCCGGCATATCCTCGGCCAGGATGGACCTATACCAATATAACCATTCTTGCATTTGAAGTATCCCAAAAGAGGTGTAAGCGGGTGCTTAGTGCCCTGTGTCGGCGGCACGTTTCCATAGGCGAAATAGAACTGGAACATGTTATCCAAAAGTGCCATGCAGGAGTCGAGCAGGTTAACCTCTACCCTTCTCCCCACCCCGGTCTTCTCCCTCTCATAGAGCGCAATCACAATTCCGTAGGTGCAGAAGACACCAGAGGAGATATCAGCGATTGCCGCCGCTGACCTCATTGGCGCACCACCAGGCTCACCACAAAGGCTGCTCATCCCGGACATCGCCTGAGCAATATCATCATAAGAGGGGAATCCGGAGTAAGGACCACTGGCTCCGTAGCCGGTAATAGATGCTGAGATGATCCTGGGATTGATCTTCTTCAAAGTCTCATAATCAGCTCCCAGCCTCTCTATGGCGCCAACCCTGAAGTTATCGAAGACTACATCCGATACCTTAACCAGATCGTAGAAAGCCTCTTTGCCAGTTTTTGTCCACATATCAAGCACTACGCCTTTTTTATTTCTGCTAAGAGCCTTAATATAATAACCACCATCTGGAATGCCGGGGAACCGTAGAAGTTCACCCATTGGGCTCTCGATTTTTAGCACCTCCGCCCCCATATCCCCCAAAAGCTGGCTCCCAAAAGGACCGGCATGGGCCTGTGACAGGTCTACAACCCTCACTCCGGTTAAAGGACCCTTTACTGTCATTTTCGCCTCCTTCTTGTAATATACCTACATTCCTACTTAGCTGACCCTGCCAAGAGAAACATGCATTCGATGCCCTTAAAAGGCATAATCTAGCCCTGGTGGTAACCGCCCCGGCTTAAAGTGATGGGGACTCATATTCGCCAAATACCCCTCTCAGCACATCACACATCTCCTGCTCGGTGACGTAGGCCTTGTTGCATTCTATGAAATGGGGAATAAGGTTCTCTTCATCCTTCTTTGCTTTTTCCTCCAACTCCTTCAGCAGTCGGGCAACTTCCCGGTCATCCCTGGTTCTCTTAACCTCTTTGAGAGAAGCGATCTGTTTTTCCTCCGCCTGCTCCCTTCTCACCGGGTCATAGGGATGCGCTACCATCGTGGGAGGTATCACCTCCAGTTCCTCTTCCCCTATGGCACAATTGACACCCACTATTAAGTCCTGTCGTGTTTCTATCCTCTTTTGCTTTTCATAGGCGGCTTTCGCCATCTCTCGATACATGTAACCATTCTCACAGGCGACCACCGCCCCACCCATCGCTTCTATTTTGTCCAATTCCTTCTGGGCTGCCTCCTCAATTTCATCGGTTAATGACTCCATAAAATAGGAGCCAGCAAATGGGTCCACCACCTCATTCAACCTAGCTTCGAGGAGCATGATCAGTATAGAATCCCTCTGAAGCTGTTGCGCCTCCAAGCTCCACCCCAGCCCCAGAGGCTCATCGTAAGGCGGGAAAACAGCCGGTGGTCCGCCAGCGCAGGCACTGGCGACGGCCGCTATCACCCCACGAGTCATGTTGTTGAGAGGCCGTTGTGCCGTCGTATTAGAAGGCCCGGTATGAACGGTAGAGAGTGAACGAATCATCATGCTCTTGGGGTCTTTAGCCCCAAATCTCTCCTTGAGGATCCTGGCCCACATCCGGCGGGAAGCCCGGTGGAAGGCAATCTCCTTGAAGAACTCCACGCTGCCCCCAAAGCCGTTGAAAGTGAACTGAGGGGCAAAGGAATCAATGTCGAGCCCGGCATCAATTCCTGTTTGCAGATAGACAATGCCGATAGCCATGCTGAAGGCCAAATCCTGCTCCCGAGTACATCCTGCCTCCCTCATATGATACCCACCAATGCTGGTGATATTAATATTAGGGCAATTCTGGGAAATAAACACCAGGCTGTCCCTGAACATCCGCTCAACAGCAGGTCTGGGGGGAAAGATATAGGTGCCACGACCTACATATTCCTTTAAGATATCGTTCTGTGGAGTGGACCGCAGTTTGTTGTAAGGTATTCCCCTTTTATCGGCCAATGCCAAATACATCGCTATGTAGATATTGGCCGGGGCATTTATGGTGAAGTTGGAGCTGATCTTGTCAAGATCTTTGTCACCGGTGAAGGCCTCGAAAATCACCTCGAAGTCCCTCAGCGTATCGACCGCTACCCCAACCTTACCCACCTCACCGGCGACCATCGGGTTATCTGAATCATATCCACACTGTGTAGGGAGATCGAAGGCCACATTTGGCCCTGCCACCTGTGCCTTGATATAATAATCCCTGCTATCCTCTGCCGTTCCATATCCAGAGTACCACCCAGACCTCCCCAGACCAGGAGGTTCTCCTCCCAATTTTGGCGCTACTGCTCCGGGAAGAAAGGCATAGTTCCCTGCGGTAAAAGGATATTCCCCAGGGAATCCTACCTTCTCCAGGAAATCAAAACCCTTAATATCAGCAGGGGTGCAGAATTTAGCCGGGTTTTCCTTCTGGAAGAACCTCTTCAGCGGCTTCTGTAACGTTGTCTCTTCCCATTGCTTTCTTCTCTGCTCTATCTTCTCCAGGTCTTCGCTCATTTCCCTACCTCCATTTTGCTCAATATATTCATTAGAGATGCGACGTCCTTTAACCCCTCCAGGTTGGAAGCCATTTCAAGAGACCTCTCAATTTCCTGTGGAGAAAGAGCTACTAAAGCGCAATCCCTGTATTTGGCATGCAGTATTTCTTCACTTAGTGGACTAGTCGGGTCTCCGGTAAGCGAGGTTACCTTATGCGATAAAACCCTTCCATCTTTAAGTTTTACCACCACCTCACAGGGGGTGAATATGCCTGCTTCCGGGTCGGGAACATACTTTATCTTGGAGATAAGCTCTTTAATCTTTGGTTCATTCACCTTATCATCAGTGAAATGCTTCATGGCTACCTCATTGTCCAGCAGAGCGCGGGCGACACAGTATTCCACACTGAACTTCCCCTCCGTGCCGGTCTTGGGCGAGTGATAGATGGCAGCTCCTTCAATTATCCAAGCACTGCCACGGACCTCCACCTCAATAATATCGCTTACATTAAACTGCTCCTTCTTACTCAATCCGAGGGTGGCATCTATCCCGGGATGGGTGCCACGACAGGAGGGGTAAGGTTTGATTTCCAAGGTAGCCGATATTTGGAGACTTTTCCCCATATCCTGGGTCGCTCCCGCTATATCCAGTTCCTCACCCCCGCCGAAGACCTTGCAGAATCCCATCGGGGTCTCAAGGATATCCTGGACCGCGGTGAAGCCGCTCTGAGCCAGGGTTGCCGCAACTACACCGTTCCTGGCGGCATTTCCAGCGTGAAGGGGCTTGGTCATCGTGCCAAAGTTCTGCTTCAGTCCCCCCGTTAAGGAAGCAGCAATCCCTATAGCCATCCTCGTTTCATCCAAGTTCAGCTTGAGCAGCTTGGCACCAATGGCAGCAGCGCCCAGGCTCCCAAAGGTAGAAGTGCAATGCCAGCCCAGAATGTAGTGGCGCCCAGTACAGGCCTTGCCAATGGTAGCCATCACCTCAAAGCCCATAATATAGGCTAACAAGACATCTTTTCCCGAAAGATGAAGCTTCTCACCCAAGGCTAGGGCCGCAGGTAAAAGCGCAACTGTGGGATGTCCACCCGTGACCATAGCGACATCGTCGTAGTCCAGGGCGTGGGCTAATGTGCCATTGACCCAAGCAGCATCAGGCGCAGGAGCCTTAAACCCCCCTCCTATGACTCCAGCCTCAGGTTTGCCTCCCATCGCCTTGACATACTTACCGAGAATCTTGCTCCCCTCATCCGCACTGCCAGCCAGAGCGCAACCCAAACAGTCTACAATTGCCTGCTTAGCACTACGTATCGCCTCCGCTGGAAGCGATTCGTAGGAGGTCTCTACAACAAACTTAGCTAACTTCTCTGTGCTCATCTCACCATCTCCCTATTAAATCCAACGATAAACTAGGCACATTATATTGATTTCCCGCTTTGCTTGTCAAGGATATGTATTCGCTCAGATGACTGGTGAGACGTCATTTTTACCCTCATTCGTTCCCGTTCACCC
>CAZYLE010000086.1:366-7120 GCA_964648675.1 uncultured Dehalococcoidales bacterium | reverse complement strand
CTATAACATATTTTTCTCAATAAATAAAATGTTGTACTCGTTCATGAAGATTTTTAATAGCATATAAGAAAGTAGGATGATGCTACCATAGCACATAGCAAACTGCACGATATTCTATTCAAGGCTGGGATGAAGAGTCAAGGAAGAGGCGACCACCACAACACCACAGGGTGAAAGACATCCTAGCGAGGAATTTGGCTCAGTATCATAAGAGCTATATATGGTATCCAGCGGAGGTACGTCACACCTTATTCAGGAGCAACAGGATGCTATATCTACGGCATTATGCTGTTATCGAACGAGGCTATCCATTAATCTCCTGAATTACCATTGCAGCGCAAGCAGGTATCGCCCGTCTCACTTCAGGCGTACACTCCTCGCTGAAGGTGCTCGCATCCGCCACTTCGATGGCAAGGATAACGATTTGCTGGGGTAAGGACATTTCCAACCTTTTGCCAAGTTCAAGGGCATTGGCCAAGTTAACATCATGGGGCGAAGCAGAGTGCCTGGTGAAATCGAGCGCCTCAGGGTCAAGCCGATAAATCTGGCCCGCCTGTCCCCCTACCGTCTGAATAGCGTCAATAATGATGGCCCTATCATATCCAGTAAGCAGATCAAGCAGGCCTAATCCAGCAACGCTGGTCTCTATAAGTGTGACCTCTTGTCGGTCAACCTTGCCTTCGAGTTCTTCAACGACGCGAATCCCTACCGCATCATCACTGAGGATCGGGTTGCCCAGCCCCAGAACCACTGTCTTCACTCTCCCGTCCCCTCCTAGTCATTATTGGTACTATGATTATGCTTATCCCCAGTGACGATGAGTTCAGACACGTTTGAGCCTCTCCACCACCTCTCCATTGCTGTCGTAAATTATTATTTCTAAGGGCATCTGCCCCGGCAGGGTGTGGGTAGCACAGGCCATGCACGGGTCATAGGCGCGAAACGCCATCTCGACCATGTTTAATAGCCCCTCGGTAACCTCTTTTCCCTTCTTGATCAAGTGTTCCGCTGCCCTCTTTATCGATATATCCATGGCAGGGTTGTTTTGCACTGTGGCAACTATCAGGTTCACCCCGGTAACAATGCCCTTCTCATCGGTCATATAGTGGTGAATGAGCGTGCCCCGCGGCGCCTCCACAATCCCCACCCCCTCGTCCGGGGTAGCAGTGGGGATGGTGCGCACATTGGGATCGGTGATTTCATTGTCCTGACATAGCTCCAGCAGCCTCTCGGCAGCATATAGTATCTCAACGAGCCTCGCCCAGTGGAAGGCCAATGTGGCGTGGACCGGCTTGCCGCCAAGGGTCTGGTACATCCTCTCATACTCTTCCTGAGCCAGTGGAGTTGCCATGCCATCCGCTACGTTGAGCCGGGCCAGGGAGTTCACCCGGTAAATCCCGCTTTCCTTACCATCAACCAACCCCTTCCAGCCCACTTTTTTCAGGAAGGGGAACTTTAGATATGACCAGGGCTCGGTATGTTCCGATATATGCTCCAGGTAGTCGGCTGCCTTGAACTTGGCCACCTCCTTACCCTCCGGGTCAACCACGCGAACGTTGCCTTCGTAGAAGTTCACCTTGTTGTTATCATCCACAAGGCCCATGTAATAGCTATTCATAGTGTAGATGTCACCCGTGATTAAATCGAGATATTCCTTGTTAGCCAATACCAGGTCGTCGAACAGCTTCAAGCTGAATTTGCCAAACTCCACGCAGGACTTGGCCTTTTCCTCGAAGTCCTTCCGTTCCTCCTCAGTGATCGCCTTGCTCATCCCTCCCGGCAGGCCGCAGACGGGATGAGTTGCCTTACCCCCGATGGTCGCCTGAATATCCTGAGCATAGGCCCTATGTTTTATCACCTCGCTACCAATCTCAAGCCCGACCTTATCTATCAAACCCAGGATGTTCCGCTGGGCAGGGTCAGCAGTAGGGCCCACTACGAAATCGGGGGCTGCCAGAGCATAGAAATGAGCTATGTGCGAGTGAATCATGTGGGCGCAGTAAAATAGCTCTCTCAGCTTCTTTGCTGCCGGTGGGGGATCAACATGGTAAACAGCATCTGTGGCCTTACACGAGGCCATATGATGAGCCCCTGGTCAGACACCACAGATTCTGGGGACTATCCGGGGCATCTCCTCAACTGGTCTTCCCTCACAGAACTTCTCGAATCCACGCAGTTCGGGTATCTGAAGGAAGGCGTTGGCGACATCGCCGTCGTCGTTGAGGAAGATCTCTATCTTGCCATGTCCCTCCAGCCTGGTTATGGGGTCAATGGTAACCTTTTTCATCCTATCCTCCACTCTCTACCTTTTGGAGCCGTTTCCTTTTCAACATTGAGTCTGCCAGCCCGAACCTATAGAAGGTGCCTGCTGGATCGACTATTTCCTCCACCATCCTGGCGATCTCTTCATCCTTCTTGGCTTGGTAGACGGAGGCAATGGCACTAACCAGCTTTGCACCTTGATCCACAACACCAGCCGGCGGCCCGAAGCAGCCACGGCAGGGCATGTTGACCTTGATGCACCTTGCACCACAGCCACCTCTAGTGGCAGGGCCCATACATAGTAACCCTTGCTCCAGGAGGCACCGCTCGGGATCGGGGATGATCTCATGGGATCGGTATATCTTGGAGATCATCTTCTCCTCTTTCTTCCTGTCGCACTCATCACATAGCGTCTTGTCTGAGGCGATTACCGCACCTGGAGGCGGTAGGCTGTTGGTCGCCAAGGCGTCCACTACTTTCAAGATAAGGTCTACCGGTGGCGGGCAGCCAGGCACGAAGTACTCGACATCAACCGTCTGAGCCAGGGTTAGCACAGTATCATAGAGCTCGGGCAACTCTAACTCACCCTCAGCGACCTCGGTTTGGGTTTGAGGAAAGGTTCTGCCCGGATTATCATTTGACGGTGCCGTAACATAGGCCCGCTCGAATATCTCGCTGCGGTTGGTGAAATTGCCCAATGCCGGTATGCCGCCAAAGCAAGCGCACGAGCCGAAAGCAACCATCGTCTTCGACTTAGCGCGAAGCAATCTAGCGATCCTCTCCTGCTCCGAATTTCTCACCGCGCCATTGAACAGGCAGACATCGATAGCCTTATCCTCCATCTCTTCAATATGGTGGTACTTGAAGTCCAGCGCTATAGGCCATAAAACAATATCCGCTATCTGAGCAACATCGAGGATCTTCTCGTTAACGTCAAGAACGGCAACATCACAGCCACCACAGCTAGCCGCCCAGTAAAGACCCAGTTTCAACTTAGCCATTATTCCCTCCATCATCACTGCTGAGAGGCCCAAGCTCTCTTATTTGCTCCGTCATCTCATTGACGACGGACGCAAATCGTTCTCCTTCCGATGCCGATATCCACTCCAACCTTACCCTCTCCTCCTCGATCCCCAATTGAGCCAACATCTTCTTAAGCAAGAGCATACGCCTTGCTGCCTTCTCATTACCTTCCAGGTAATGACACTCTCCAGGGTGTCAGCCACAGACCAGTACGCCGTCGGCCCCACACTGGAAGGCCTTAACCACAAATGTGGGGTCTACCCTCCCACTACACATAACTCGGATTACCCTTACATTGGGGGCATACTTCTTCCGTGAGATGCCCGCTAGATCAGCGCCAGCATAGGAACACCAGTTGCACAGTAACCCCACAATTTTTGGCTCAAAGCTCATATTAGCACCCCCTCTACTTGAGCTAAGATCTGTTCAGTGGTGAAATGCTTACTCGTTATGGCACCGCTGGGACAAGCAGCAGCGCAGGTGCCGCAACCTTTACACAGAGCCTCGTTAATAGAAGCAATCTTTTTCTCCTCGTTAAAAGAAATGGCACTGTAGGGGCAAAGTCCTATGCATGTTTTGCAGCCAGAACAAAGCTCCTCATCCACGACCGATGTGGCAGCCTCAATTTCGACCCTGCCTTTACTGATCATAGCCAGAGCTCGTGCCGCCCCCGCCGAAGCCTGGGCTACCGTATCGGGGATGTCCTTCGGCCCCTGAGCGCAGCCTACAACAAAAATGCCATCTGTAGCTGTAGATACTGGCTCAAGCTTAGGATGCCTCTCTAAGAAGAAGCCGTCTGCACTCCTGCTTATATTAAATAGCCTGGCGACCTCTTCCATATCTGCCCGCGGTTCCAGCGCAGTGCTCAAGATAACCATGTCCACCGGGATGCGGCGCTTCTGGCCGACAAGAGTATCTTCAACTAGAACGATTAGCTTGCCCGTTTCCTCAGGTGTTTCTGCCACATTGGTTACCTCGCCAGCGCGACCCCGAATGAAATTGACCCCCTCATCCTGTAGTCGGTTGTAGAACTCTTCGTAACCCTTGCCAAAACAGCGGAGATCAATATACATCTGGTAGATATCCACTCCGTGGATTTTTTCTCCTAAAAGGTGCGAATATTTAAGCGAATACATGCAGCAGACCCGAGAACAATACTCGTGGTAGTTTTTGTCACGGCTGCCAACACAATGCAAGATAGCTACACTCTTCGGCTCGGTGCCGTCTGCCAACAAGATGTTGCCTCCAGTGGGACCACTGGCATTGCTCATGATCTCAAATTCGAGGCCGGTAATAACATTATCATATCTTCTATAGCCATACTGCGTAATCGCGGAGGGATCCATTTGCTGAAAACCTGTAGCTATGATAATCGAGCCTACCTCTATCTCTTCATATTCATCTTCCATCTCATAATTTATCGCATTTGCTTCACAAAATCTCTCGCACAGCTTACACTTACCTGTTTTAAAATGGATACAGGTATTGGGGTCGATGACGGGCACAGAGGGCACCGCATACATCGAGGTAACATGAATGGGGGTAGATGGGCCAAGAGCGGCCTCTGAATGAATTACCTTTCTCCCATATATGTCCTCTAAGGTAATCATCCCAGTTGGGCATACCTTGGCGCACGCGCCACAGCCAATACAAGCTTCGGTCGATATCTCGGGTAAAACCGAAACTTTTTTGTCAATCCCTCGACTAGTTAGGGTGATAGCTGATGCCCCAACCACCTCATCACAGAATCGAACACATAATCCACAAAGGGTGCAAAGTTCCTCTGGTTTCTCAACCTTGAACCTGGTCTTTTCAACACCGTATTCTTTGGCCAGATCTTGAACCACCTTAGCATGCGGTGTCTGCGCCAGCAGTAATTCGATGAGCATTCTGCGCGCACCCATCACCTTATCGGATCTGGTTTTTACCTCCAGACCTTCTTCTACCAGGTAAGTACAACTAGTAACTAATCTAGACCTTCCCCTACTGGTAATCTCCACAGTGCAGAGACGGCAGGCTCCATAAGGCTCCAACGCCTCATGGTAACACAGCGTAGGTATATCAATGCCCACTTTTTTTGCTGCCTGTAGGACTGTCATCCCCTCTTCGGCGATAACCTCTTTATCATCGATAGTTAACCTTACCTCAGACACTTCTATCACTCCCTTCTACTTAGTCCTGACCAGCATCCTCTTTTTCTCTGGCAGTGGAGCGGGCACCGGTTTGCCTGAGATTCTCGTCACTGCACCAAATCGAGGTGGGCATACATCGAAGCAGGTGCCGCATTTGGTGCACTTATCCTGATCAATTACATGGATTTGATTTTTGCCGCCGCTTACCGCCCCAACAGGGCATTCTCTGAGGCAGATCATGCATGCTTGGCACTTTTGCGGATCGATGTAGTATGAGGTTAGCGCCTTGCAGACATAAGCCGGGCAGCGCTTCTCCTTGACATGAGCCTCATATTCGTCTCTGAAATAGCGGAGGGTCGTCAACACTGGATTAGGTGCAGTTTGGCCCAAGGCACATAATGAAGTCTCCTTGATCACCGGAGCCATCTCCTCCAATACCTTGATGTCATCCTCAGTGCCCTTACCCTCCGTAATATCCTCCAGTATTTCCAGCATCTGCCTGAGTCCCTCACGGCAGGGAAGGCACTTGCCACAGGATTCATGGCAGAGGAAATCGGTAAAGTACTTGGCAACATCTACCATGCAGGTATCCTCATCCATAACGATCATGCCGCCAGAGCCCATTATGGAGCCCAGTTTGGTGAGTTCATCAAAGTCTACGGGTGTATCGAGCAACTCCTCAGGGATACAACCTCCAGAAGGACCCCCAGTCTGCACCGCCTTGAATTTCTTGCTCGCAGGGATGCCTCCTCCTATATCATATATTATCTGTCGTAGCGTGATACCCATAGGCACTTCAACCAGGCCCGTGTTGTTTACCTTGCCCACCAGAGAGAATATCTTGGTTCCCGCGCTTCCCTTGGTGCCGACGGATATAAACTTATCGGCGCCCTTATTGATTATCAGAGGAATGTTAGCCCAGGTCTCCACATTATTGAGGGTGCTGGGCCTATCCCACACCCCTTTGACAACGGTGTGGATATGCTTCGGCCGAGGCTCACCAACCTTACCTTCCAGGGCAGTCATCAGAGCGCTTGATTCACCGGAGACGAAAGCACCGGCACCGCGATGCACCTTAATACCAAAAGCAAAACCCGAGCCAAGGATATTTGTGCCCAGAAAACCATATTCCTCAGCCTGCTTTATGGCCATTTCCACATTCTCTACCGCCAGGGGATACTCCTGCCGCACATAGATATATCCCAGGCTAGCGCCGATGGCATAGGCCCCGATGATAAGCCCCTCGAGCACGATATGCGGATTTCCCTCGAGAACGGCTCTATCCATAAAAGCCCCCGGGTCTCCCTCATCGGCATTTACAATGACGTACTTGATAT
>CAZYLE010000086.1:0-356 GCA_964648675.1 uncultured Dehalococcoidales bacterium | reverse complement strand
TATATCTCCAGGCGCATCTCGGCATTCCTCCCATTTTCTACCAGCGGGGAATCCCGCCCCACCCCGGCCTCTCAAGTTAGCCTTTTTCACCTCCTCGATTATCTGCTCGGGCGTCATCTCGAACAGCGCCTTGGCCAAAGCAGAGTAACCACCGAGAGCGATATAGTCATCAATCTTTTTCGAGTCAATCTTGATATTGTTGCCAATAAGAAGTCGCGTCTGGTTCTTATAGAATGGTATCTCCGCTTCATGAATTGCTTTTTCGCCAGTTGTGGGGTCAGTGTAAAGCAAGCGATCGATAACCTTGCCCTCCATCAGGGTCTGGGTGACGATATCCTCAACATCGCTTAGATTAA
>CAZYLE010000085.1:0-7173 GCA_964648675.1 uncultured Dehalococcoidales bacterium | reverse complement strand
ATGTTATAGTGTAGATTGGTAAGGAGGGGTACTTGCTGGGGAATTTCGGTTATATTGCAATTTTCCTCATAGCTGCCATCGGTTTTGCTGCCACAACAATTCTTCTCCCAGTAACTCTCAGGTTGTTACGCATTGTCCCTCGAAAGCCCAACCCCACCAAATACACCACTTATGAATGTGGCATGGAAACGGTGGGCAAGTCCTGGGTTATTTTTAACTTCCTCTACTACTTCTTCGCCTTGCTCTTCGTGATCTTCGATATCCAGGTTGTCTTCCTCTATCCCTGGGCGGTACACTTCAAGCAGCTCAAGCTCTTCGGTCTTGTGGAGATGCTCGCTTTCATCCTCATCCTTGTCGTTGGCTTTATCTATGCCTGGAGGAAAGGGGTTCTGCAGTGGAAATAGAGAAGCTCTATTCGCTCAGCGACTACGACAAGACTGAGGCCGAGCAAATAGAGGCGCTCATAGCGGCAGCAAAGGAGCCCTATCCCGATCCGGTGGAGTGGCTTGAAGAGGAGGAGGTTAAGCGCAACGTCCTGCTTACGACTACTGAGCAACTCATAGACTGGGGGAAGCGCTTCTCCGTGTGGCCGAACACGTTCTTCCCGGCATGCTGCGCCTTCGAGGTCATATCCGCTGCCGCATCGCGCTTTGACTTCTCCCGCTTCGGTATGGAGGTTCTGCGGCCATCGCCGCGGCAGGCCGACCTGATGCTTGTCGCTGGTACGGTAACATGGAAGCTGGCGCCCGCTTTGAGGCGAGTCTACGACCAGATGGCTGAGCCCAAGTGGGTCATCGCTATGGGAGCCTGTGCCATCAGCGGCGGAGCCTTCCGCGGTTCATATAGCGTGGTACCCGGGATAAACCGCATAATGCCGGTGGATGTATACGTTCCTGGGTGTCCACCGCGCCCGGAGGGTCTGATTCACGGGTTCATGACGTTGCATCGCAAGATAGCCAAAGACAAGCTTTTGAAGAAAGGCTAGTATGACTAAGCCGCTTTCCGGTGCCGAGGTTACTCGACAGATAGGGGAACAACTCCCCGATACAGTGACCGGTTCCGACGAAACCACCGTTTTCGTCCGCAGCGAAGCGCTTCTGGATGTGGCACGTTTCCTCAGCAAAAACCTCGATTTCGACTATCTAGTCAGCATTACCGCCGTCGATTCTGGCGACCATTTCGACGTGATTTATCATCTGCGCTCCATCAAGAATAACTACAGTATGATCTTGAGAACCAGGTGCGACGATCGCCAAAGCCCCCATGTGCCGTCAGTGGTCAGCCTGTGGCAGGGAGCCGATTTCCAAGAACGTGAGGTCTATGACCTTATGGGCATCTCCTTTGACGGGCACCCCAATATGAAGCGCATCGTTCTCTGGGAGGGATTTGACGGGCATCCGCTGAGGAAGGACTTCATCCTGGACGTGCCTGGGGGTGGGAAGGCGGCTTAGCAGGGAGAAAATGACGCTAGATACCGAGCCAGTAGTTGTCAATATGGGGCCGCAGCACCCCTCAACCCACGGGGTGTTTCGGATGAGGGTCACCTTCGATGGCGAGGTGATCGTCGATTTAGAGCCCATCTTCGGCTACCTGCACCGGGGAATCGAGAAGCTGGCCGAGCACAAAACCTATCTCCAGAATATGCCCTACACCGATAGGCTGGACTACTTGGCCTCGATGTCCAACAACATGGCCTATGCGATGGCGGTAGAGAAGCTTGCCGGCATCGAGGTCCCCGAGCGAGCCGAGTACCTACGGGTGATCATGGCCGAACTGATGAGGATCTCCAGTCACCTCGTCGGCGTGGGCTCACTGTTCAACGATATGGGCGCCTTCATGACTCCGTTTCTCTATATGTATCGCGAGCGGGAGAAGATACTGGACCTCTTCGAAATGGTATGCGGACAGCGCTTGACCTACAACTATATGCGCTTCGGCGGGGTAAGCCACGATGTGCCAGAGGAGTTTATGCCCACGCTGAAGAGGTTCATCGATGAGATGCCACGGTACATCGATGAATACGACCAGCTTCTTGCCGAGAACGAGATAGTGCTAGCGCGCTCAAAGGGGGTGGGCATTCTGCCGGCGGATAAGGCCATCAATGCCTCGACGAGTGGCCCGGTGTTGCGCGGCAGCGGGGTGAAGTGGGACCTCCGCAAGGACAACCCCTATTCCATATACGACCGGTTTGACTTCGACATCCCCACAGGCACGGTAGGCGACGTGTATGACCGCTATCGGGTAAGGGTGGAGGAGATGAGGCAGAGCGTGCGCATCGTCAAGCAGGCTATGGAGCAGCTCCCCGAAGGCGAGGTGCGCACCAAGGTGCCGTTTCCACTCAGGCCTCCGCCAGGAGAGGCCTACGTATCCATTGAGGCTCCCAAGGGAGAGTTGGGTTTCTATCTGGTGAGCGATGGCTCGGCGAAGCCATATCGCTTCAAGATACGTGCCCCAAGCTTTATAAACCTCACTATGCTCCGCGATATGGCTGTCGGATGGATGCTCGCCGACGCCATAATCATCTTTGGCAGCATCGATATTTGCATGGGCGAGGTGGACCGCTAGTGAGCGTTCTTGAGCAGTTCCACAATTGGCTGGTGGCCTATATCCCTGACTGGGCGGCTTACCTTATTCCCGCGCTTGTCGGCATAGCCGTACTCTTTGTCTTCGTTCTAGTAGTGGTGATGTACTTCATCTACCTCGAGCGCAGAGTGCTTGGCCGATTTCAGATTCGCCAGGGGCCCAATCGAGCCGGGCCACAAGGCCTCCTTCAACCATTTGCCGATGCCATCAAGATAATTCTGAAAGAGGACATCATTCCCGCCCGAGGGGATCGCCTGGTTCACTGGCTGGCCCCGCTGATGGTTTTCGTGCCGGCGTTAATGATATTCGCCGTCATTCCATGGGGCCACGGCGCCGTCTTTGCCGACCTCAACATCGGCATACTGTACATAGTCGCCATATCTTCGCTGGGGGTCGTCGGCGTTTTCATGGCGGGTTGGAGCTCGAGCAACAAGTACTCCCTATTCGGCGCCATGCGCATCATGGCCATGATGATCAGCTATGAAATCCCTCTTGTGCTTTCCATCGTCGGCGTGCTCATCATCACCAGCTCGCTTTCCATGGTGAGCATAGTCGAGGCGCAATCGGTGCCGTTCATTCTGTTGCAGCCTCTAGCATTCATAATCTTCGTCATCGCGGCCTCGGCGGAGATCAGCCGAAGCCCCTTCGACCTTCTGGAGGCGGACTCGGAGATCGTCGCCGGATTCCATACGGAATACTCCGGGATGAAGTACGGCCTGTTCATGTTTGCCGAGTGGACCCATGCCTTTGCCCTTTCCTGCATCCTGACCACCCTTTTCCTCAGCGGATGGAAGGGGCCTGGTCTGCCGGCAGCGCTGTGGTTCATGGGCAAGGTCCTTGTAGTGTTTGTCGCTCTTATATGGGTACGCAGCACACTGCCCCGGCTCAGGATAGACCAACTGATGGAGTTCGCCTGGAAGTTCCTCTTCCCACTGGCACTGGTGAACATCTTCGTCACCGGGGTTGAGATGATCATCTGGCCCACCTTCCCGTGGTGGCTGGTGTTCGTCAATATCCCCATCGCCGGCATACTCATTGTTCTGTGGTCAAGCATGTTCAGGGTGTACGGTGAGAGAGTGAGCCTGAGGCATTTCGGTCGGGGCATTGCCAAGGGGCTGGCGCTGACGCTGAGGCACCTTTTCCGTCATCCTATCACGGTACAGTATCCAGAGCAGCGGCTCAACGTCTCCAAGCGGGCGCGAGGCCAACGATTTGTGCGGGACGAGCGAAAACGAGCTCCTTGTGTCCTGGCATGTCCCGCCAGCGTGGATGCCCAGGGCTACATCGCCCTGATCACCCAGGGCCGGTTTGGCGAGGCGGTTGAACTCATCAGGGAGACCAATCCTTTCCCCATCGTCTGCGGGCGGGTTTGCACCCACCCATGTGAGAAGGCTTGCAACAGAAGGCAGTTGGATGAACCCGTGTCGATTCGTGACCTCAAGCGCTTCGTGACCGACTATGAGATGAGAGTGGGGAGGGGAGAGATAGCCCCATATCCCAGAACCAGAGAGGAGAAGGTGGCCGTTGTTGGCTCAGGGCCCGGCGGCTTGACGGCTGCCCGTGACCTCGCCAGGATGGGCTATGAAGTTACCGTCTTCGAAGCGCTCCCGGTAGCCGGTGGGATGATGGCAGTAGGCATTCCAGAGTATCGCCTGCCCAAGGCAGTTCTTCAGAAGGAGATTGAAGGGATTCAACGGCGTGGAGTCGAGGTCAGGCTCAACAGTCCCGTGGGCAAGAACGGGCTGAGCCTGGAGTCGCTTCAGCAGGAGGGCTACAAGGCAATCCTGCTGGCAATTGGCGCCCATGACAGCATGAAACTGGACATCCCCGGCGAAGACATCGAGGGGGTGTACCATGGGGTTTTCTTCCTCAGGGACGTAGTCCTGGGCAAGCCGGTAAAGGTAGGGAACAAGGTAGCTATAGTCGGCGGTGGCAACGTAGCGATTGACGCTGCCAGAACGGCTCTCCGACTCGGCGCTAAGGAGGTATTTATTGTCTACCGCAGGTCAAGGCAGGAGATGCCGGCCGACCCTGAGGAAATAGAGGACGCAGAGGCCGAAGGCATCAATATCCACTATTTGGCAGCGCCTGTCAGGGTGTTGGGCAAGGGAGGGAAGGTAGTAGGTCTGGAGTGTATTCGGATGGAGTTGGGCGAACCCGATGCCAGCGGTAGACGGCGCCCTGTGCCCGTTGAAGGTTCGGAATTCGTCCTTGACATCGACATGCTAATCCCCGCCATCGGTCAGGCTATTGACCTCGCCTGTCTTCCCGAGGACCACACAGTGAGCATCACAAGGAGGGGAACATTCGAGGTAGATCCCCTTTTCCCGGCTACAAGCATGGGTGGCGTCTTCGCCTGCGGCGATGCGGTGAGCGGGCCAGCTACAGTGGTTGAAGCTATCGGTGCCGGTTCCAAGGCTGCCGTTGCCATCGATCGCTATCTCCGAGGGGAAGAAGCACCGCCGACAGAGGAGGTGTTGCCGCTCCAAGAGGTGGCTTTTGAGGCGCTCGACATCAGCGAGGTTGAGAGCGGGATCAGGCCGAAGATGGCCCACCTGCCGGTGAAGCAGAGGGTCAGTGGATTTGAGGAGGTAGCCCTCGGCCTCACTGAAGAGGCGGCCGTGGCTGAGGCGAACAGGTGTCTCAACTGTGGGTTCTGTGCCTGGTGCCGCCAGTGTGAGAATGCATGTCCCTACGGAGTTATCACGATAGTGGCGCAAGAGACACCAGAAGGGAAGACCGGCGTGGAGAGGTTTGACATCGACCTGGGACGGTGTATTTTCTGCGGTCTGTGCATCGAGGCATGCCCCGCGCACAGGCTTTTCCTAACGAGAATCTACGAAGCTGCCACGTATCGACGGGAGGACTTGCTGCTGGACAAGGAAGCTCTGATGCCGTCTGCTGCCGCGCAGCCGAGTGCCTATTACCGGCCCGAGATTGAGCCGAGTTTGCCCAAACAGTCCCTTCTTCTTAACCGCAACAGGAGTGAGGAGTGATGGCTTTAGATATTGCTTTCTGGGTTTTAGCAGCGGTGTGTGTTGGTGCGGCGCTGGCAGTGGTTTTTCTACGTAATATCTTTCGCGCCGCCCTGTTTCTGGTGCTGTGCTTCTTTACTGTAGCCGGGATCTATGTCACTCTGAGCGCTGATTTTCTAGCTGGGGCTCAAGTGCTCATCTATGTCGGGGCGATCGGGGTGCTGATTATCTTTGGCATTATGCTTACCCGGGAGAGCTGGCAGGGCAGTCCCTCTGGCAGGCTACGGCTCCCCGCACTATTGATAGGACTTATATTCCTGGTCACGATGGTCTTGGTTATAGTGGGAACCGATTGGCATGTTGTGGCTGAGATTCCCACCGAGCCCACCACATCGGCGATTGCGCAAGCCCTGTTTCGGGGGGAGGGTGGCTTTGTCCTTGCCTTTGAAATAGCGGCAGCGCTACTTTTAGCAGCGGTAATTGGGGCTATCGTGCTGGTGAGGGAGAAATAAGCGATGGCTGTCGGCCTGGAACATTTCTTGATTCTTTCAGCGGTCCTTTTCGCCATCGGACTATATGGCGTTCTGGCGAAAAGAAACGCAGTGGTCATCCTGATGAGCATTGAGATTATGCTCAATGCGGTGAATATCGCCATGGTGGCCTTCTCGCGGTATAGCCATATTATTACTGGGCAGGTATTTGTGATATTTATTATGGTAGTCGCTGCTGCCGAGGCGGCGGTTGGCCTGGCGCTCATCATCGCTATTTATCGAAGGCGGAAAACGGTGGATGCGGAAAAATTCGATCTAATGAAATGGTAGGAAGATGCCGGCTGAGTTAGTTTTAGCTATTTTTCTTTTGCCCTTCTTCTCCTTTGCCGTTATCTCATTTATCATTAGGCCCTTCTTTAACAATCGTCCTCTGCTCAGCTGGTATGTCACCATTGCTGCCATTGGTACCTCGCTCGTCCTCTCTATCTGGGCGCTTGTCGCGGTGAGCGGCGCACCCCATCATATTCTGCAGATGCCCGACTACGAGTGGGTTGCCATCGGCGACACGGTAATACGCATCGGGGTGACGGTTGACTCGCTGGCGGCGGTGATGCTCATTGTAGTCACCTCGGTAAGCCTGTTGGTACAGGTCTATTCTCGGGGATACATGAAGGGGGACGGAGGATTCTGCCGCTACTTCGCCTTCATGTCATTGTTCACCGGCTCAATGCTGGGGCTAGTATTGGCCGACAACCTGGTCTTCCTCTTTGTATTCTGGGAGGGAGTGGGGCTCTGCTCGTACCTCCTCATTGGCTTCTGGTTTCATAAGCCCGAGGCGGCCAAGGCGGCGATGAAGGCCTTCCTGGTAACCCGCCTCGGCGACTTCGGCTTTCTGGCGGCCATCCTCTTGCTCTACGCCAAGACTGGCACCTTTGATATTGGGGAGATTCAGAACCTCGCTTTGGCGGGGGCGATTAGCAGCACGGTGCTCACCTGGGCCGCTATCGGCGTCTTCTCCGGGGCGGTGGGCAAGTCGGCGCAGTTCCCCCTCCATACGTGGCTGCCCGATGCCATGGAGGGCCCGACGCCGGTGAGCGCCCTGATCCACGCTGCCACCATGGTCG
>CAZYLE010000084.1:6062-7342 GCA_964648675.1 uncultured Dehalococcoidales bacterium | reverse complement strand
CGGTCGCCAGTTGTGGTGTCAATTCGGTGGCGAACCGATTATTCAGGGCCGAGCCGAAGATAGCCAACCCCATGGCTCCGGCCAGGGACCGGATGAATGCAGTGGAAGACGTGGCCACCCCCATAACGGTATAAGGTACTGCATTCTGAACGGCGATGGTATATAGAGGCATGATAATACCGGCCCCTATGCCAGCGATTACTATGTACACCACTGCCATTGAGTAGCTGGTGTCAGCCGTCATTCGAGAGATAAACCACGTGCCTAGAGCCATTATTGCCAGTCCGAAAATGCCCTGTATCCGGTAGTGCCCCCCGGTTCGCGACAGTACCTGCCCCGATACAATGCTGCCTGCTACTACCCCCAACATCATCGGCGTCAAGAAACTGCCACTGGCGGTGGCCGATGTCCCCAGCACGCCCTGAAAGAAAAGCGGAATGAAGATTATAGCCCCGAATGTGCTGAAACCGGTAAGGAAGGTGACTATTGTGGATACAGCTACAACGCGGTCCTTGAATATCCACAGGGGAATCAGGGGCTCCTCGGCCCGGCTTTCGATTATCAAGAAAAGGGCTGTCATTGCCGCTGAGAAAACGAACATGCCGATTATTGGAGCAGAAACCCAGGGGAAATCAACACCAGCCCATGATAAAGCCAGCATAGCCGGAACCACCGAGAGTATAAGTGTCACAAGGCCGAAATAGTCGATTTTTCGTTTGTAACTGGCTGGCCGCAAGTGGGGGAAGAATAGCGCAAATAGAGCGATTATCACTATTCCCAGAGGCACATTAACGAAGAAGACCCAATGCCACGAGAGGCTATCGGTTATGAATCCACCCAGCATCGGCCCGATGACGGACGAAATACCAAATACCCCGCTGGCCAAACCTTGGTACTTCCCTCTTTCAATCGCCGGGAAAAGGTCGCCTATGATGATGAAGGCATTGGCCATCATGATCCCAGCACCCACACCCTGCAGTCCACGAAAGATGATGATTTGTAGCATTGTCTGGCTAAAGCCGCAAAGCATGGAACCGCCTATGAATATCGCTATTCCCGCAGTGTAGAACCACTTGCGACCGAACATATCGGTCAGCTTGCCAATTATTGGCACGGTAACGGTGGAGGCGATTATGTAGGCAGTGGTAATCCAGGTGTAGTGGGTAAATCCGCCGAGGTCGGAGACGATTCGCGGCATAGCGGTGCCCACTATCGTCTGATCAAGTGAGCCAAGGAACATGGCCAGCATCATGCCGGCCATAGTGATAGCTACTTGCTTT